>DBIH01000244.1 GCA_002296885.1 Flavobacterium sp. UBA807
ATGCTTTGCACCAGCGGGACTTCGCCCAGGAACGGAACATTTAAATCCTCAGCCAAGTTTTTGGCGCCTTCTTTTCCGAAGATGTAATATTTATTATTTGGCAATTCCTCTGGTGTGAAGTAAGCCATATTTTCGATAATTCCCAGAACCGGAACGTTGATGCTGTCGGATAAAAACATCGAAACTCCTTTTTTGGCGTCGGCAAGAGCCACAGCCTGTGGCGTACTCACGACAACTGCTCCGGTAATTGGAAGCGACTGCATGATTGACAAATGAATATCGCCAGTTCCCGGTGGTAAATCGATTAGCAGGAAATCGAGTTGTCCCCAATCGGCGTCAAAAATCATTTGGTTCAATGCTTTGGCAGCCATTGGCCCACGCCAGATAACGGCCTGACTTGGCGCTGTAAAGAATCCGATGGAAAGCAATTTGATTTCGTAGCTTTCGATAGGTTTCATTTTGGATTTGCCGTCAACTTCAACCGAAATTGGTTTTTCGTTCTCCACATCAAACATGATTGGCATACTTGGGCCGTAAATATCGGCATCCAAAACTCCAACTTTGAAGCCCATTTTTGCCAGAGTCACCGCAAGGTTTGCCGTAACGGTTGATTTTCCAACGCCGCCTTTTCCTGACGCCACTGCAATGATATTGCTGATACCCGGAATGGCTTTTCCTTTAATCTCATTTGGATTTTGCGTTGGAGTTTCCACTTTGATATTAACTTTCACTACAGCTTCGGGTGAAAACTTATCGTGGATTAATTTCTTGATATCGTCTTCTGCGCGTTTTTTGATGTGCATCGCCGGAGTTGAAATTACTAAATCAACCACAACTTCGTTGCCAAAAGTCAAGACGTTTTTTACCGCGCCACTTTCGACCATATTTTTACCTTCGCCCGCAATGGTAATTGTTTCCAGTGCCGAAAGGATTTCTTTTCTGTCTAATTTCATATGTATTTGGCTCAGTTACTTTTATTTAAACTGAATTTAGATTGCAAAGATAAGTTGAAAATAGTTAAAAGGGAAAAGGGAAAAGGGAAAAGTTTATTGATACAAAAACATTAATATTGATATTGTAATAACATTCCCTTTTTAATTGTTGGAAAATCTTTCTTTTCACCAATTATATGTTCAAATAACCCAAGAAAAGGATATATAAAATCGGTATTGAATTGTGAGCGATTAATTGAACCTGTTATTTCATTTGAATAATAGTAATTTGTGCCAAATCTTACTTTTACTCTAAGCTTGGTTTTAAAATCACCATTGTATTTTATGATTGATGTTGCAATGTATTTTTTGGGCTGTAGTTTATAAAAATAGTAATCTAATATATCAGATGGGAGATCAAATCTATATTCTATCGGCTTCCATTTGCCATCAACATCTTTAGCTTCTTGTATTATTCTGAAGTCATACAATCTAATTTCTTTTAAATAAGCATTTTTATTACCCCTATTGTATATCAAAAGAGGATAAGCCGCAACATCATTGTCTCTTAATTTCTGATACTTACCAAAATATTTTCGGAAGATTAATTGATCATCAAATTTTGCAAAGCCATAAACTTTATGAATAGTATCCCAAACCTTTACCTCATCGCACCATTTATATTCAAAATACTTTGAATGAAAATCATAAGTAGTATCAATAATTATTTTTAAGTCAAATCTTGGAAAGATGGTGTCTTTTTTAAAATCCACAATTGAATTATTGCTATTCCTTTCTTTAAAAGGGAGAATCGTTGTGTCTTTCCCAAAATTTATTGCTAACAATTCTGGCTCACTCTTAAGCATGTGCTTTGTATTCACCTCAACAATATCATCGGCATCTGGTATAATTAAACGCGGGTATGGACTTTCTCTTTTCGAACAAAAAGAAAACAACAGGATAAATACTATTGCGAAAAGCTTTTTCATTTACTTTACAATCTCAGGCTCCCAAAAGTGTTTTTCAAAATCAACGATTTGATTGTTCTTTACTTTGATGCCTTCATTTTCGAGTAACTGCTGCATTAAGTTGGTGCCATCGAAATGATGTTTACCTGTGAGCAATCCTTGTCTGTTTACCACACGATGCGCAGGAACATCATCCATATTATGGCAGGCATTCATTGCCCAGCCAACCATTCGTGCAGAACGGGCTGTGCCTAATGCTTTGGCAATAGCACCATACGACGTGACTTTCCCTTCGGGGATTTGGCGTGCGATTTCGTAAACTCTTTCAAAAAAATTGGCTTCCATTATTTATAAAGCAATTTGAATAAGGTTAAGACTGCCATGAAAGTCGTTACCGAACCAATGATAGTGTTAATGTTCTTAAACATAAAATCGGTTTTCTTTTCTATCTTTTTAAAGGCGACGATGTATATATAAAAAACAGTAAATGAGCCTAAAACGACTCCGGAAACGAAAGAACAAACCGGAATCTTATCAAAACTGAAATAGCCCGAAGCCGACAAACTCATGCTTGCAAAAACGTAAAACGGAACCGGCAACAAATTAAGCGTTGACAACAACATCCCGAAGAAAAAGCGATTCGATTTTCCTTTTACTTTGCCATCGGTTTTAATCTTCTTCGGTTTCTTGGCAATGGCAAAAAAATAAATACTTAATCCAATAAAAACAAAGATTCCGATTTCCTGAAGTGTGGAGATAATTTCCTGATGGTTATTGATGAATCGGGCAAAAAGCACCGCGATGAATGTCTGAAAAAAAATGATTACCGATGCGCCAAAGGCGAAACTCAGTGCCTGAACCCTACTCTCCTGCAAACTGATTCTTGCTGCCGTCATATTGATTAATCCCGGAAGGATAACCGCCAAAAAAGCAATGCAAAAACCCAATACAAGTGGCAGGATAAAAGTCATCTATTTGATTTTAAAACGAATATACGTAATTGCTTTGTTGATTTCTAAATATTGCTTTTCGTAGAATGTCTGAATTGCGGTCACCGCTTCGGGAGCACCTTCATTTTTGTAGACATTATGGTTCGCATACAACACTTCGTGGCCTTCTCCGTGCAATAACCCCAGAGTATAACCGTGCATGAATTCGCTGTCGGTTTTGAGGTTTACGACACCATCAGGTTTCAATATTTTTTTGTACAACTGCAGGAATTCGGAGTTAGTCATTCGGTGTTTGGTGCGTTTGTATTTAATTTGCGGATCGGGGAATGTAATCCAGATTTCGTCCACTTCTTTTTCAGCAAAAATGAAATTGATTAATTCGATTTGCGTGCGGACAAAAGCCACATTATGCATTTCGCTTTCGACAGCAGTTTTGGCACCGCGCCAGAAACGCGCCCCTTTTATATCAATCCCAATAAAATTCTTATCCGGAAAACGTTCGGCCAAACCAACGGAATATTCACCTTTTCCACAGCCCAATTCTATTACGATTGGATTATCATTTTTGAAAAAACTCTTATTCCATTTCCCTCTTAACGGAAACTCACCCCTTACAACTTCTTCCCTTGTCGGCTGGAAAACATTTTCAAAAGTTTCGTTTTCCTTAAACCGTTTTAATTTATTCTTACTTCCCACAAACTTAATTTTTTGGTAAAATTAAGGAAATATAAATTAGCCAAAATCTTTTTTACTTTGTAATGTTAAAAGTGTAATTTCACTAAGTGAAAAATTCGACAAGAAACATTTTGGTTGCTCCGTTAAATTGGGGTTTAGGTCATGCAACACGTTGCATTCCGATAATTCGTGAATTGGAGAAAAATGGGTTTACGCCAATTATTGCTTCTGATGGTGTTGCGCTGCAAATTCTGCAGAAAGAGTTTCCGAATTTACAGGCTTTAAATCTGCCTTCCTATGAAATTGAATATGCCAAAAGCAGCTCGGGTTTTAAATGGAAACTGATTGTGAACAGCCCTAAAATGATTGATGCTATTTTCACAGAAAAGAAAATGGTCAAAAAATGGATTTCGGAATACAATCTTCATGGCATTATTTCGGACAACCGTTTGGGTGTTTACAGCAAAAAAATTCCGAGTGTTTTCATCACGCATCAACTAAATGTTCTGTCCGGAAACACGACATGGATTTCGAGCAAACTGCATCAGCATTTCATTAAAAAATTCAGTGAATGCTGGGTTCCTGATATTGAGAGAAATCCGAATCTGACCGGAAAATTAGGACATCTGAAAAAGAGCAAACTCAACTTAAGATATCTTGGTCCGTTAAGCCGATTGGAGAAAAAAGAGCTGCCGATTAAATATGATTTGATGGTGATTCTTTCCGGTCCTGAGCCGCAGCGGACTTATCTGGAACAAAAACTCCGAGAGGAAGTTTTACAATTTAAAGGAAAAGTCATTTTCATTTGTGGCGTTATCGAATCAGAGCAAAAAATCGAACAGCAAGGAAATGTAACCTATTACAATTTTATGACTTCGGAGGAACTTGAAACCGCTTTTAACGAAAGTGAAATGGTGCTTTGCCGTTCGGGATATACAACCGTAATGGATTTGGCTAAATTGGAAAAGAAAGCATTTTTCATTCCAACTCCGGGGCAATTTGAACAGGAATATCTGGCAAGAAGATTCAAAAGAAATGGACTGGCACCTTATACCAAACAGGATGATTTCAGGATTGAGGATTTGGAAGATATCAAGTTATATCAAGGCCTGCCCAAACTGGAAAAAGAAATTCACTGGAAACAGTTACTGATCCTTTTCGAGGGTGAATGAGAATTCGGAACCTTTACCAAACTCACTTTCAATGTAGATTTTTTCGCCGTGGGCTTCGATAATGTGTTTCACGATTGAAAGTCCAAGCCCGGAACCGCCTTCACTTCTTGCACCACTTTTGTCAACCCTGAAGAAGCGTTCGAACAATCGCGGAATGTTGTGCTTTTCAATTCCTTCTCCGTTATCCCTAATTCTGACAATAATTTTATCATCAACCAAATCTTCGATGGTGACTTCGGTCGTTCCGTTTTCCTTGCCGTATTTTATGGAATTCATGATTAGATTCGAAAGAACTTGTCGAATCTTTTCCTGGTCGGCAAAAACATTGATGGCACGGTTGTACTTTTGGTCGAACATTAAAATAATGTTCTTTTTATCGGCGGTCATTTCAAGTAAATCGAAAGTGCTTTGAACCAATTCGATGATGTCAAATCTGGTTAATTCGAGATTAACATCCCCCATTTCAAGCTTCGAAATCATGTCTAAATCTTCGACGATATAGATCAATCTCTCAACACCTTTCTCTGCGCGTTCGATATATTTTTTGCGCACTTTCTTATCATCAATCGCACCATCGAGCAAAGTAGAAAGATAACCCTGCACCGTAAAAAGTGGTGTTTTAAGTTCGTGAGAGACATTTCCCAGAAATTCGCGGCGGTATTCTTCACGCACTTTCAGGGTTTCGATTTCGAGTTTTTTATCGGTGGCAAATTTTTTAACCTGCTTAGTCAGGGTCGCCATATCGGTTGTAATAGGCTGATTTCGGAAAGAAGTAGATTCCAAAAGCGAAACATCGTCGTAGATTTTTTTTACTCTTCGGTAAATAAATCTTTCTACACGGTATTGGATAACAAAAAATGAAAATGTAAAGATGGAAATCGCAAAACAAAGGACTATAGGTAATGAAAATTCATGAAAAAACCACAACAAAATCGCAAGAAAACCTGTAGAAAAAAGGGTAATATATGACGTTGAAACTAAAGCAAACGTATAGGTTTTCTTGAATCTGATTTTCATTTACACTTCTAATTTATAGCCAACTCCTTTGATTGTTTTGAATAAATCTTCACCTATTTTTTCGCGGAGTTTCCTGATATGGACATCGATTGTCCTTCCGCCAACGATGACTTCATTGCCCCAAACTTTATCGAGGATTTCTTCACGCTTGAATACTTTTCCGGGTTTCGAAGCCAGCAGATAAAACAATTCAAATTCTTTTCGAGGAAGCACTATTTCTTTATCAGCCTTGATGATTTTATATTCTTCACGATTGATTTCGATGCCGCCAACATTCAACGTTTCTGAAGCCTCCTCATCGCTTTTCAAACGACGGAGCAGTGCTTTTACTTTGCTTACTAATAACTTTGGCTTGATAGGTTTTGTGATATAATCATCGGCTCCTGCATCAAAACCGGCAACCTGTGAATAGTCTTCGCTTCTAGCCGTCAGAAACGTAATGATTACGTTGCTCAGTTCGGGTAATTTTCGAATGTTTTCGCAGGCTTCCATTCCGTCCATTTCGGGCATCATCACATCCATGATGATGAGCTGCGGCAATTCTTTTTTGGCTTTTGTAATTGCCTCTTTCCCGTTAGTTGCTGTTACAATTTGGTAACCTTCCTGAGAAAGATTGTAGCCTACGATTTCGAGGATATCCGGCTCGTCATCGACCAATAAAATCTTAATGTCTTTCTTTTTCATAGTTGTGTCGGCAATAGTTTTTGCGGATGTAAATGTAAAGATAATACAAAATGAATTGATAAATGAGGCCTGAGTTAACAGTAATTTAATCTGTTAACAATTTGGTAACACTGTGTTCTTTGAAGCTCTGTTGATGTATGGAATTTACATCTGTGATTTTTCTTAGAATTAAAAGCCAAATATTCAAATCATTATCTTCTAACAGAAAAACCTGTGCTCTTTTTAGCTAGATTGATACTTTTAGTATAGTTATAGTTCTTTATGATGCCTTTAAAATTTCAAATAAATGTTAAATTATTCGGGAATTTAGGGATGATTTTATTTTTTGGTATACTATTTGAAATGTTTTTTATACATTTGCTATAACCAAATTGAAGAAATGGCTAAAAACTACTTTATATTAACTTTTATCGTTTGTTTATTTTCTCTTGCGACCTATGCGCAGGATGGTAAGCAACAAGGCGATTTAGGATTTTATCCAAACCCTGTTAGTAATGGCAAAATATACATTACTTCGAAAACGAGTTTAGATAAAGATGTTTTGATTTTTGATGTGTTGGGTAAAAAAGTTTTACAGACAACAATTTCTTCACGAGAATTAAACATCGCTTCAATTCCCCCAGGTGTTTATATCATAAAAATTACCGAAGGCGACACAACTGCCACTAGAAAACTTATTATCAGATAGTTGATTTTTTGTTTTTTAACCTTTATTTAATCATTTTTTTACTTTCTTATTTTTCTACAAATAAATTTGTGCTTATATTTGTTGGCTAATTAAATTTAAAAAAATGAAAAAAATTTACTCTTTATTACTTTTAGTAATCTCTTCTGTGTCATTTGCACAGACATTTTATTCTGAAAACATGGGGACGCCGGCAGCTACTACAGCCATTGCTTCCAATGTTTTCCAAAACTCAACTCCAATAGTTTACAGTGGTACTGGTGATGTAAGAATTACTTCAGCATCTTCAGGATATACTGGAGCCTCAGGTGGTGGAAATGTTTTTTTAACTGGTACAGCTGGTAAATATTTTCAAATTGACGGATTAAATTCGTCTGCGTTTTCAGGGTCTAACATTCAACTTCTTTTCGGATATTTAACCGCATCAACAGGTACCCAATTAGTAGTTGAATACAGTACTGATGCCAGTGCTGCAACTCCAACCTGGACAGCTGTTACTTTTACCAATAATACTAACACTTCTTGGAACTTAGTAACTGTTGCTGCAGGGCAGATCCCTTCTTCAACTACATTATCATTGCGTTTTACACAACCAGCAACAACTCAAATGAGAATTGATGACGTAAAACTTGTTAATTTCAATCCAAGTTGTACATTGGTTCTTGGAACTCCTACAACATTGTGTGATGCCTCTACATTAGCACTTGACACTTATACGACAACAATTCCTTATACTGGTGGAGGAACTGGAAGTTATACTATCACTCCAACATCAGGAACAGTTGCTGGTGATAACCCAGGTTCAGTAGCCGCAGGAAATATTATTATCAACGGAGTTACTGAGGGTACTGCTCTTACAGTTAATGTAGTAAGTGGCGTATGTTCTTATCAGACTAACGTTACAGCTCCTGATTGTAAGCCAGTAAACGCATTGCCATACGAAGAAACATTCCCATATACTGTTGGAACTGCTTTGACAGCTACACAAACATGGTCAAATGTTAACACCGGAGATAGTGTTACAACTATTGCTGGAAATTTAAGTTATACAGGTATTACTTCATTAGGAAATTCAGTTTCTTTCTCAGGAACAGGGGCTGAATCTCATACACCATTCACGGCGACTACATCTGCTGATGGAGGTTTGTATGCTAGATTTTTGATAAATGTTACAGATTATTCAAATGTAACTACTGACGGTACTCAAACTTATTTTGCTGTTTTAACTGACGGTGTTGGTTCAAACTTCAAAGGTAGATTGTTTATCAAGAAAGCAGGAACTCAATATCAATTAGGATTGACTTCTGGTACATCAACAACAAATTATGCTGCAACATTATTCAATGTTGGAGATACTGTATGTGTTGTTTTAGGATACGACTTTACTTCAAACACATTAAGTGCTTGGTTCAACCCAACTCTTGCTTCATTTTCATCTTCTACGCCTGCTGATTTAACTGATACTCCAACAACAGCAATCGCTACTTTAGGAGGTTTCTTATTAAGACAAGATACTGCTACATCTACACCAACAATTACTGTTGACGAATTAAAAATCACAACTACAATTGCTGGTTTATTAGGTGTTAGTCAAAACAATAACATTGCTGGTTTAAGAATGTATCCAAACCCTGTTTCTAACGGACAATTGTTTATCGAAACTGCAGCTAACGCTGAAAAAACAGTAACTGTTTTTGACGTATTAGGAAAACAAGTTTTAAATGCAACTACTTCTGACAATGTCATTAACGTTAGTGCATTACATACTGGTGTTTATATTGTAAACATTACTGAAGAAGGAAAAACTGCTTCAAGAAAATTGGTTATTAAATAATCGATTTTTAACTATATCAAAAGCCCTGTCTCGTTCCAAAACGAGATCAGGGCTTTTTTATTTTCATTACTTTTGCACTCATTCTGAACTTGATTCAGAATCTCAATAAATGATTTTGCACCCAGACATATTCACAATTTCTTCGCACAAGCAATTTGAAAAAATTGCCTTAAAAGTGTTTCGTTTTCAATATGAAAACAACTCTGTGTATCGTGAGTTTTGCGAATTCCTGAATACCGATGTTCAAAAGGTAAAATCATTAGAACAAATTCCTTTTCTGCCTATTCAGTTTTTTAAAAGCCATGACATAGTTTCCAGTACCGATGCTATTCAGGAAACATTTACCAGCAGCGGAACAACCGGAATGATTACCAGTAAACACTTGATAACTGATGTCTCGCTTTACGAACAGAGCTATCGTCTCGCCTTTTCTGAGTTCTATGGAAACATCGAAAATTATGTTGTCCTGGCTTTGCTTCCATCCTATTTAGAACGCAGCGGATCCTCTTTAATTTACATGATCAAGGATTTAATTGAACTTACCAATAACGAACACAGCGGTTTTTATCTGCACAATTACGATGAATTAATCGCCAAACTTATTGATCTGGACAATGCCGGACAAAACGTAATTTTAATAGGTGTAACTTATGCATTGTTGGATCTGGTTGAAAAACAAAAGTTCCGACTAAAAAACACTATCATCATGGAAACCGGAGGTATGAAAGGTAAGAGGAAAGAAATGATTCGCGAGGAATTGCATAAAATTCTGTGTGATGGTTTTGGAGTACAAAGCATCCATTCCGAATATGGCATGACCGAACTTTTATCACAAGCTTATTCTTTGGGTAACGGAATTTTCGAATGTCCTGCCTGGATGCAAATCCTGATTCGCGATACCGAAGATGCGCTGACGTATGTAGATTACGGAAAAACCGGAGGTGTAAATGTTATCGATTTAGCAAATATCAATTCATGTTCCTTTATCGCCACACAGGATTTGGGCAAAAAATATCCCAACAATTCTTTCGAAGTATTGGGACGTTTTGATAATTCTGATATTCGTGGCTGTAACCTGATGGTTATCTAACTCGTATCACAAAATAATTTTTCTTTCCGCGTTGTAGCAAAACAAACTGATTGTTGATTAAATCGTTTGCTGTCAGATTGAAATCTTCCTTTACTTTTTCCTTGTTCACCGAAATCGAATTCTCCGCCAAAGCTCTTCTTGCCTCACCATTCGATTTTAAAAACCCTGATTTTTCATTCAGCACATCAACTATATTAATTCCCGCATCAATATCATTTCTTGAAATTTCAGCCTGCGGAACTCCGTCAAAAACTTCCAAAAAAGTAGCTTCATCCAATTGCTTCAAATCGGCAGCCGTTGCATTTCCAAACAATATATTCGAAGCCTGAATTGCTTTATCTAACTCCGCTTTTCCATGAACTAAAGTGGTCACTTCCTCAGCTAATTTTCTTTGTAAAACCCTTAAATGCGCTGCTTCTTTATGCTCAGCAATCAGCTTCTCAATAACTTCTTTATCTAAAAAAGTAAAAATCTTAATATACTTCTCCGAATCTTCATCCGAAGTGTTCAACCAAAATTGATAAAATTTATAAACCGATGTCTTATCGGCATCCAGCCAAATATTTCCGCCCTCTGATTTACCAAACTTAGAACCATCAGCCTTAGTGATTAATGGTGTTGTCAAAGCAAAAGCCTTAGCTTCCGTATTCGGATTCATACGTCGAACTAATTCTGTACCTGTCGTAATATTTCCCCACTGGTCAGAACCGCCCATTTGCAGTAAGCAATTGTATTCCTTATGCAGATGATAAAAATCATATCCCTGAATCAACTGATACGTAAACTCAGTAAACGACATTCCGTCACCAGCTTCTCCCGACAAACGTTTCTTTACCGAATCTTTTGCCATCATATAATTCACCGTGATTCGTTTTCCAACCTC
>DBIH01000081.1 GCA_002296885.1 Flavobacterium sp. UBA807
ATTCTAAATTTTAAATTAAAAAGGATTCATCTAATCATAGCATAAACCATTCAAAATTTATAATTCAAAATTTAAAATAACACAAAATGAGTGATGATAAGAAAGTAATTTTCTCGATGCAGCGATTGAGCAAATCGTATCAAGGAAGTGATAAGCAAGTGCTAAAAAACATCTACCTAAGTTTCTTCTATGGGGCAAAGATTGGAATTCTTGGACTTAACGGTTCGGGTAAATCTTCGTTGTTAAAAATTATAGCAGGTGTTGATAAGAACTATCAAGGTGATGTTGTTTTCCAGCCGGGATATACGGTAGGTTATTTAGAGCAGGAGCCACAGTTAGATGAATCCAAAACGGTAATTGAAATCGTTCGTGAAGGTGTTGCCGAAACAATGGCAATCTTAGACGAGTTCAACCAAATTAATGATATGTTCGGGTTGCCTGAAGTTTATGAAGATGCTGACAAAATGCAAAAGCTTATGGACAGACAAGCAGATTTGCAGGATAAAATTGATGCTGCCGGAGCCTGGGAAATTGACAACAAACTTGAAGTTGCGATGGATGCTTTGCGCACGCCGGAAGGTGATACACCAATCAAACATTTATCGGGTGGAGAGCGCCGCCGTGTTGCTTTATGCCGTTTGTTATTGCAACAACCGGATGTATTATTACTGGATGAGCCAACGAACCACCTGGATGCAGAAAGCGTTCTTTGGTTAGAGCAGCATTTGGCACAATATGCCGGAACCGTAATTGCCGTAACACACGATAGGTATTTCCTTGATAATGTTGCAGGCTGGATTTTGGAACTGGACAGAGGTGAAGGCATTCCGTGGAAAGGAAACTATTCATCTTGGCTTGACCAAAAATCGAAACGCATGGAGCAGGAAGAAAAAACAGCTTCAAAAAGAAGAAAGACCTTAGAGCGTGAGCTTGAATGGGTGCGTCAGGGAGCCAAAGGTCGTCAGACAAAACAAAAAGCACGTTTGCAGAGCTACGATAAACTCTTGAATGAAGACCAAAAGGAGCTTGACGAGAAATTAGAAATTTACATCCCAAATGGTCCGCGTTTGGGGACTAATGTAATTGAAGCGAAAGGTGTTGCCAAAGCTTTTGGTGACAAACTTTTATACGATAACCTAAACTTCACCTTGCCACAGGCTGGAATTGTTGGAATCATCGGGCCAAACGGAGCCGGAAAATCAACAATCTTCCGAATGATAATGGGAGAAGAAAAACCTGATGCCGGAGAATTCACGATTGGTGATACCGTTAAAATTGCGTATGTTGATCAATCGCATTCGAATATCGATCCAAATAAATCAATCTGGGAAAACTTCTGCGACGGACAGGAATTGATTATGATGGGTGGAAGACAGGTGAATTCGAGAGCTTACTTATCGCGTTTCAACTTTGGCGGAAGTGAGCAGAATAAAAAAGTATCAGCTTTATCAGGTGGAGAACGTAACCGTCTGCATCTGGCGATGACCCTGAAAGAAGAAGGAAACGTATTGTTATTAGATGAGCCAACGAATGATTTAGACATCAATACGCTTCGTGCTTTAGAAGAAGGTTTGGAAAATTTCGCTGGCTGTGCCGTAGTAATCAGTCACGACCGTTGGTTTTTGGACAGAATCTGTACACACATTTTAGCGTTTGAAGGAAACTCTGAAGTTTACTATTTTGAAGGCGGTTTCTCGGAGTATGAAGAGAATAAAAAGAAACGTTTGGGTATGGATGTTACTCCGAAACGAATCAAATACCGCAAATTGATCAGAAATTAATTAAATCGTAGAAAATCCCGATTATTCGGGATTTTTTATTCAATAAATATTTTATATTTGAGCCAAGAACCTTCAGGGAATGATCAAGACCAAATCCTTAAGCTTACTGCTGTTTTTGTTTTTCTGTTTTACGAATGCTTTTGCCCAAAACTATAAGGCTGAGTATGATGAAATAGAAAGGCTTCTCAATAAGGCTGTTGCCGATTTTAATAATGCAAAATATGACAAAGCATTAGAATCTTCAAAACAAGCACTGATCAATTCCTTTGCTATCAATGACGATTCCTATATTGCACAATCTTATAATACCATTGGTGTTATTTACAATGAATGCTCAGATTCTAAAAAAGCCATAGGGTTTTATGAAAAAGCATTGTCTTATGCGAAAAAGGCGAACAAAGACAAACTTTATAATTGGATTTACGGAAACTTAGGGAGCGTTTATTACTATAATGAAATAGATGTCGCGAAAGGAATCAGTTATTATAAAAAGGCACTCTATTATGCTGAGAAAGTAAAGGATAGCACGGATATTAAATTCACCAAACTGAATATCGCCAGTGCTTACTTTGCGATTGATAAATATAACGAAGGGAATCAGTATTTAAAAGATATTAAGGATAATATTCTAAAAAATGGTGATGATGAGTCTAAGGCCAGAATAAATTCCTTACTCGGAATTTATTCAACAAATCACGACCGAAAGAATGAGGCGGAACAACATTACGCCATCGCTCAGAAACTTGCTGAGAAAAACCACTTCGATTCCTATTTGATAAGTATTTATGAAAATCTGATGCGTCATTACAAGCACTATAATGAACCTGAAAAGGCAAAGTTATATAAGGCCAAACTCGATTCGCTCAGCAAAGTGATTTATTCTCAGGACAAGCTTGATAAAGTTCAAAAAGCTGCGGTGCAAATTGAGCTTGATGAATATAAAATGCAGTTGGAACGTGTTGAGCAGGCAAATGATGTCCACAGAAAAAGCCTTAAAGAATCAAAACTGATAGTTATACTTTTTATTGTAATTCTTATTATTCTGCTGCTTTTCTTACTAACGTTGTATAAAAACATCAAGCTGAGAGAGCAGGCTAATATCGAATTAAAGGCGGCAAATGAGGAACTGTTCATAGCCAAAGAAAAAGCAGAGGAGGCATCTCAACTTAAATCGCAGTTTGTTTCGACCATTACACACGAATTAAGAACGCCTTTGTATGGTGTAATCGGAATAACGAATATCATCTTGGACGAGCATAAAGAATTAGGCAACAGCCCGCATTTGAGATCACTGAAATTTTCGGCCAAATATTTATTGTCATTGGTGAATGATATTCTTCAGATCAATAAAATTGAGGAGAACCGAATAGTTTTGGAAAGCCTTATTTTTAATCTTACTGACGAAATTACTTTAATCAAGAACTCGGTAGAATATATTGCCGATAAAAATAATGACAAACTTATCTTAGAAATCGATACTGCCATTCCCGAGTTTTTAATTGGAGATAAACTTCGTTTGGCACAAATTATCATGAACCTTGTGAGCAACGCATTGAAGTTTACTAAAAACGGAGAAGTTACAATCACAGCGGATTTAAAAAAGGTGGAAGGTAAAATGCATTTCATTGAGTTTAAAGTAAAAGATACAGGAATCGGTATTGCTAAAGAACATCAGGAAAAAATCTTCGAAAAATTTGTCCAGATTGAGCGCAAAGAAGAAGACTATCAGGGAACAGGCTTGGGATTGGCAATCGTATCGAGCCTTGTGAAATTATTTGACAGTCAAATTCATTTGGAAAGTGAAGAGAACATTGGGACAACATTTACATTTACCATCGGGTTTGAATTTGATGAAGATAAATCAAAAGAAATCATCAATAACATCGAAGTTGATTTATCAACTTCAAACCTGTACAACATCCTTGTTGTTGAAGACAATAAAATCAATCAGGTAGTTACCAAAAAAATCATTCAGGGAAGCAATATGAGCTGCACCATAGTTGATGATGGTTATGCTGCCTTAGTTGCGATTGAAAGAGAAACATTTGATTTGATACTTATGGACATCAATATGCCGTTAATCAACGGTTTTGAAACGACGCGTAAAATCAGGGAAAAAGGAATTAATATTCCAATTATTGCATTAACTGCATTTGACAAGGAAGAAGTTACGGAAGAAGCCATTTCGGCAGGAATGAACGATATTATGGTCAAACCGTTCGAACCCTCGAAGTTATTCCAGGTGATTCACAATCAGGTTAAAAATAAAGAAAGCGTTGATTAATACCAACGCTTTTTATTTTTCTTAGAAGCTTCCGATTTTCTCGAATTGCTCTTTCCATCAGGTTTCTTTTTATTTCTGAAATCTGGTTTAGCTCCGCTCCGTTCGCCTCCGGCTCGGGTTGCCTCAAGATTTGAAACTTCGTCTTTCCACGGAAACGGATGGTCTTTAATGGTTTTTACATTGACCTTAATCAGTTTGAGAATATCTTTCCAATAGCCTTCCTCATCTTTACTGCAAAAAGAAATAGAAATTCCGCCATTTCCGGCACGACCGGTACGACCGATACGGTGGACATAAGTTTCCGGAATATTTGGCAAATCAAAGTTGATAACATAAGGCAAACTCTCAATGTCAATGCCACGTGCAGCAATATCGGTTGCCACCAAAACAGAGATTTCTTTGTTTTTGAAATGATCTAAAACGCGTTGCCTTGCCGTTTGTGACTTATCGCCGTGAATCGCTTCTGAGTTGACGCCATGCTTTTTCAATGCTTTCACAACATTATCGGCACCGTGTTTGGTTCGGACAAAGACTAGTACATTGCTGAGGTTTTCGTTGCGAATCAAATGATACAGCAAAGCACGTTTGTCTGATTTCTCAACAAAGTAAATTTGTTGCTGTATTATTTCTGCTGTTGATGAAACCGGCGTAACCGATACATATTCGGGTTTGTTAAGGAAAGTATCTGCAAGTTCACGAATTGCCATGGGCATTGTTGCCGAAAACAATAAAGTCTGTCTGTTGGTCGGAACCAATTTCACGATCTTGCGGATATCATTGATAAAGCCCATGTCGAGCATTAAATCGGATTCGTCCAAAACCAGAAAATGCAAATGATCAAAATCGATGAATCCTTGTTTGTGAAGGTCTAATAACCTTCCCGGAGTCGCGATTAAAATGTCAACACCTTTTCGCAATTGGTCAACCTGAGGAACCTGAGAAACACCACCAAAAATAGTAAGTTGTCTCAGGTTTGTATATTTTCCGTACGTGTCAAAGCTTTCACCAATCTGAACGGCTAATTCACGTGTTGGAGTTACTACAAGGCAGCGGATTTGTTTTGTTTTTTTGGATGAACCTACAATTCTGTGTAAGTTGTGTATAATAGGAATAGCAAAAGCTGCTGTCTTTCCGGTTCCGGTTTGGGCACACCCAACCAAATCCTTTCCTGCTAAAATATGTGGAATTGCCTTTTCCTGAATAGGAGTAGGTTGTGTGTATCCTTCTTCAAAAACAGCTCGTTGGATACTATTGGATAATGATAAATCTTCGAATAACATAAATAATGCTTACGATTAAGTGTAAGCTGCAGCAAAGATAGACTTTATAAATTACGAATTACGAATTATAAATTACGAATCTAAAGAGTCGATCTAAATGCCTTCGGTTAAAAAGAAAAAAATCAATTCGTAATTCGTAATTTCTAATTCGTAATTAAATCAAATCCTTTCGGGATTTGATAAAATCGGTAACCAGATAACCAATCAGTTTTCCGATGAGGTGATTGTTTTTTTCTTCGCCAAGTTCGGGCGCACCTTCGCAGATATGAAGATAGGCTGCATTTTGATTACTGCCGAAAAAGAAAACAAACTCACGCAGTTCTTCTACCGAAAAACCGCTCATAGTCATGGCACTGCTGGCAATATTCGGAATCGCATCTAAATCGATTTCGATGCCATAAGAATCCATTTTGATAAAATCGGAAGCTCTGATTAATTCCTGCAAAAAGATTTTTTCCTTTCGTACTTTAATCTCATCATACGTATTGTAAGTAACACGGTCTTCAATTTTCTTTAAATTATCCAATACATTTTTGGATGTGTAATTTTCGTGAAGACCAAAGATGAAGTATTTTTTGAGGAAACCTTCTTCATAGGCATACGAAAATCCATTTCCACTATGACGACCTTCGAGGATTCTAAAATCGGAATGTGCGTCAAAGTTAATGGCATTGATTGGCCTGCCCAGTCCAAGTGCGGTTCCTTTGATATTTCCGTAGGCGTTGTTATGACCACCGCCAATGACTATTGGAGTTTTTCCACATTTAATGATATTGCTGACAATATGGACAACATCTTTATCAATTTTATCGACGAGTAAACTTAGTTTTTTTCTGTCGGCAGTAACACGGAAATCTAAATCTTTGGCTTCTTCCATTTCTTCCGATACATCAAGTGTTCCTAAAACCACAATCTGACTGCCTTTACAAAAACGATTGTGCTGAATGTTGGCAATGCTTTTTATGGCACTTTCCCAGGCAGAATCAGCTCCTGGGCGACCAAAATTAGCACGAACACCCACATCTTCAGGAATTCCGAATAGTACATATTGAGCATCGCAGGCTTTCAGATAGTCATAAGAATTTTCACCTTTGGGGATGGTCAGCATTTTTTCTCCAAACTTTACCTCGCCACTTCTGTGGTTGGTGACTTTCGCTAAATCAGTAATCGAAAAGGGAATCAATTTATCCATCTGAAATAAAATATTTTCCCAAAAATATAATAAAAATGCGTAATTTGCGTTAGCATAGTTAATAGTATTACAATTAGTAATCAAAAAAAATTCAACCCATGGAAAATCAGAACAATCATTCAAAATTAAAAGCTATAATAGGAATATTGGCAGTTTTACTGGTCATAAGCTTGGTTTATATTTTTAAATTGACTTCAGATGCAAAGACGTTGCAGACTACTGTTACAACTGTAAAATCTGAGAAAGAATCTGTAATGAAGGATTTAGCCGATTTGAAAGCAACTTATGATGCTGCCATTGCAGAAAATACATCGATGTCTGATGAGCTAATCGCAGAAAGAGATAAGGTTGTAAAATTAATGGCGGATTTAAAAGCATCAAAGGGAGATAATGCTTCTTTGATGAAGTACAAAACACAATACAAAGCCTTAGAGCAAAAAATGAATAATTTAATGCAGGAAGTTGCTGTTTTGAAAAGTCAAAATCAGACTTTGACAACCAATTTAGACAGCACAAAAGTCGTATTGGAAGATTCTAAAAAATACAATCAGGTTTTGGTAGGACAAAATGAAGAGTTAGCCAAAACAGTGGAAAAAGGTTCTAAGCTTAGTGTTACCAATTTAAAAACAGCGTCTTACAAAGTAAGAAGTTCAGGTAAGCAGGTGGCCACTGATAAAGCAAGCAGAACCGATATGCTGAAAATAAGTTTCACTATTGCAGAAAATAAAATCGCTAAGCAAGGAGATAAAACCTATTATGTTCAGGTGATCGACAGTAAAAATAATGTTCTTGGTGATAAAGCAACGATTTCGTTTGGAGAGAATTCTTTGACTTACAGTTTCACGACTACAGTCAAATATGAAAATAAAACGGTTGAAGTATCTGAACAATTACCGGGAAAAGATTTTGCGAAGGGAACTTATTATGTCAACGTATTTGACAAAGACGAATTGGTATCAAAAAGCAGTTTCTCTTTACGATAAATTATAAGGTTTAAAGTTGATTTAAAATAAAAGTCCCGTCTCGTTCTAAAAA
>DBIH01000237.1 GCA_002296885.1 Flavobacterium sp. UBA807
CTAATAAAGCTCCTAAGTTACTTCCAATGGCTACTTCTACTCCAACATAAGTGAAGATAGCAAGCATTCCCAACACCAACTGTGGATACTGCATTGCTCCCCAACCTTCCGCTTTTTGCTGCGCTGAAGCGTACGAAAACAATATTCCTCCGACAACTATAGCCAAAGCTCCTAAAAGCCAGTTCATTCGGTATTGTTCTAAATTTGCCATTTCAACAGTACTTAAATTTGCGGTATCTATTTGATACGTTTTAAAAATCGGAATAAAACATGCTGCCAGCAGAATAGTCATTACAACTAAAGTTGATAAAGCCTTATTCGCTTTTTCCATCTTCTCATCAGATATTCCTGCCGGTACTTTTTTGGAAAAACAAAATAATCCTGCTGCAGCAATAAATAACAATCCAACACCAACATATAAAATCACAACTTTACTTAACTCTAAATGTTTGATTTGATCTTCCGATACCGAAGCTGCAGTTCCAAATAAAGCTAAAGCCACTACAATTGGACCAATTGTTGTTCCAAATGAATTAATTCCGCCACCAAGATTTACCCTGTCTGCACCTGTTTTCGGATTTCCCAATAAAATCGCAAACGGATTTGCCGCTGTTTGTTGCAACGAGAATCCCAGTGCTACAATAAACAATCCTAACAACATTCCCGCATACATATTGGCTTCAACGGCTAAAATCATTGCTCCCGCTCCAAGTGCCGAAAACAACAATCCATAAACAATACTTTTTTTATAACCCCATTGCCCAACAATGTCTTTTCCAGTACTGTTACCAAAGGCAAAAAGCAACAAAGCACCAACGTAATATGCTGTATAAAATGCAAAGTCTACTAATTGTGATTGAAACTGATCGAGGGAAAAATAACTTTTACAAAAAGGAATGAAAATACTATTTCCTGCAGCTATAAAACCCCAAAAGAAGAAAACGGTAATCAGGGTATAAAGTGCCGGATAATTGGTTTTAGTTGTACTCATATAATATAATGGTTAGTTAATTGGTTTAAAAGAAATAGCAGTTCCTCCGCCTGGAGCTAAATGTAATTTTATTTTTGATTTTGAAGTGACCTGAATAGTTTTTATAGTATATGCCATTGGATTTTTTTGCCAGTCGGCATCTTTTGCATCTTCATAAATAGTGGCCGTATATTTTTTGTTTGGCGAAAGGAAATCCAGTCTTATTTCAGTATCTCTGGCGTTTTCATCAGTGATTGCACCCAAAAACCAATTTTCGGAATGTTTGTCTTTTCGCGCTACCGTTAAATAATCACCAGGTTCTGCTTCAAGATACTTGCTTTCCTGCCAATCATCGGCGACGTCTCTTATAAACTGAAATGCATCCAAATGTTTTTCATAATTTTCAGGCAGGTCAGCTGCCATCTGTAAAGGCGAATACATCGTTACATACAATGCCAATTGCTTAGTTAGAGTCGTATGCACCTGCTCTTTTTTCTTTGGGTCATAAACGCTCATTTTGATTTCAAAAATTCCCGGAGTATAATCCATAGGTCCCCCAAGAAGTCTTGTAAAAGGTAAAATGGTTTCGTGCATTGGTGGATTTCCAACACTCCACGCGTTGAACTCATTTCCTCTTGCCGCTTCAGCCGCAATGTAGTTTGGATAGGTTCTGCCATATCCCGTCGGGCGTGAACTTTCATGCGAATTAATCATCAGCTTGTTTTCAGCCATACGTTGCGCCACATAGTTGTAATGATTCACCATAGTTTGTCCGTCATGGAATTCACCACGCGGAATTATTCTTCCCACATATCCCGATTTCGCTGCAGGATAACCATACTTTTTCATCAACTCCATTGCACGGTCTAAATGCCTTTCGTAATTCGCAACCGAACCAGAAGTTTCGTGATGCATAATCATTTTGATTCCTTTTGATTTAGCATAATCATTTACTGTTTTCAAATCAAAATCGGGATAAGGTGTAGTGAAATCAAATACATTTTCTTTCCAATTGCCAAACCAATCTTCCCAACCTACGTTCCAGCCTTCAACCAAAACTCCGTCGAAGCCATATTTGGCAGCGAAGTCTATATACCTTTTTGCGTTTTCAGTAGTAGCTCCGTGTTTGCCTGTCGGTTTCAATTCACCGTCGGCAGCGTTTTGCGCATTCTGTGAACCTGCATAATCCCAGGTCGATTTACCAACGTGCATTTCCCACCAAATCCCAACATATTTCATTGGTTTTATCCACGAAGTATCGGTTATTTTTGATGGTTCGTTTAAATTCAAAATCATTTTTGAACTCACAATATCACGCGCATCATCGCTGACCATAATTGTCCGCCAAGGAGAAACACATGGTGTTTGAAGATAAGCCTTATCGCCTATGGCATTCGGAACCAAATGTGATTTCAGTTTGAATTCATTTGGCATCAAATCCAAATGCATAACCGGATAGTTCACCACTGCCGCCTCAAAAATATTCATATAGATTCCATCAGCAGATTTCATCATCAATGGCGATTGGATAACGTATTTTCCTGCTATTGATTTCAATCCGATTCCGTTATTCCTGTCAATATTATCGGTGTTGACTTCGGAAAGTTTGGTTTCCATATAGGGATATTCCTGACTGTCAAAATCTCCGGGAAGCCAGAAGGTTTTGTGATCACCGGTCAGATTAAATTCCGACACTTCATCTGAAATGATAAAATAATTCAGATTAGGTTGTTTCGGAAAATCATACCGAAAAGCTACACCTTCATCAAAAACCCTGAAGATAATATTCAACCTTCTTCCTGTGGCTTTTTGGCTAAGGGCAAATATGCTTTCGTTGTATACATTCTTAATAGTAGATTGCTCTCCCAAAACGGGTTGCCACGATTTATCAATATTTTTCCAATTTCCAACACTATCAATTCTAAAGCCCGAAGTCAAATCGCCTCCTTCTTTTAATTTGATTCCAAGGGAACTGGCTTTGATAATTGGTTTGTCCTTATATGAAACCTCATAAATTGGTTTTCCGTCGGTTGACAATGAAAATTTAAGTGCAATTTCTTTTAATGGTGATTGCACACTTTGCGCAGATAATTGTAATCCGACAAATAGTAATCCGAAGAGTGATATTCTTTTCATTGAAATTTAATTTTGCTAAATATAACAACTTTTTAAAAATAAAAAATCCCGAGCGAGTCGGGATTATCATATAGTTATTAACTTAAGAGATATGTATTAACTGTGAACGCCATTTCCTTCAACATAGTCCTGAAGATATTCGAAGCGAGGTGTTAGTTTTCCATTTTCTGTAATCTTAGCACGTTGTAGGATTCCGTCTTTATCACCATTGAAAAATGCCGGAATAACATGCTTCATAAACATTTCACCAAAACCTTCGCTGGCGTCTTTTGGCAATTCGCAAGGCAGATTATCGACAGACATTACCAAAATAGCTCCGGGATGGGTGTATGGAACTTCTTCACCAGTGCTCGGTAGGTAGCCAAAAAACGGATCGGCTATTGTTGATGCTTTAATTGTACAGGCAATCGGTCCGTCAACATCACAGGAAATATCGGCAACTACCTTTATTTTATTATCAGCAGCATTTAGCATTTCACGGGTTAGGATATCGGGAGAACCATTAGCATGGAAGTGTCCGGCCATGAAAATATCGGCAACTTTCGTGAAACGCTCAAAGTCTGAAATATAAGCTTCAGGATGCTCGTAGAAATCTTTGTTGCTGTCAGCTTTTGTTCCGTCAATTCTCTTATTATAATCTAAAACATCAATCTGAGTATAAACCGGTTGTGTGTAAATTTTATTCAAGAAATCATCAGGCGAAACCTGTTTCAGTTTCATTCCGTCAAGGATTTCCTTCGCTCCCATTCCAACCTTTCCATGTCCGGTTAAAACAATTTTAATATTTGGCAAAATCTGTCTTTTCAAACGAACCACCAAATCTTCTTTGGTTTGCAGCGTTTCAGCTTTAGCAATAGTGAACAAATCGTATTTGATTCCGAATGCCCTGAAACCATTGTAAGCACCCACAATTCCGGCATAACGTCCAAAACCAATGAGCCTTTTGTTGTTAGCATCAACAATCGTTTCATGGTCATACAATTCTATGTTCTTATCCAAAATCGCCTGTAACAATTTTCTATTGTGCGCCTGCTTTTTAATTGTATGTGAAAAGAAAAAGTATTTCTTGTTTGGAATCAGATAATCAACCGGAATTTCTTTTACGCCAAAGAAAACATCGCAATCCGAAATATCATCAGCTACTTCAATTCCAAGGTTTCTATACGCATCATCATTAAAAACCCTGATATCAGAACTTTCAACTTTAATGACGGCTTCGGGATGTTCGTTTTTCAAACGGACTAATTCTTCAGGAGTAAAGACTACTCTTCTGTCAGGTGGATTTTTTCTTTCTTTTATGATTCCAAATTTCATCTGTCTTTTTTATTGATTTTAATAGGTCAGATGTAACGCCTTTCATTCTCTATTTTCTGAGGAAAATTATTTTGGGCGTTTCATCATTGGGGAATTTTATTTTGACGCCAAAAGTAATCGTAACGAAATCGATTTCAAAGCTTTTTTTGAAAAATAACGCATGCTTTTCATTTTTAGTAATTTGCACTAAAACCCTATTGTAGGGTTGCTTCCGGCATGTTTGATGAACTAAAGTTCACATACCTGAAGCCCACTGGGCTTCCTCCTCTTAATATCACACGAGCAAAGCGACTGTCGAAGGAAATGTGAATAAACTGTTGATAGCTTTCCAAAAAAGTAATTTTAAACCTTTGTTGAATACTTATATTTGTGTTTCAATACTTTTATAATGACATCAAAAATTTCCCTATATACTACCCAATTATTAGCCATTATTCTGCTTACCGTTTCCTGTTCAAAACAGGAAAAGACTGAGGACGGAATCGTTAAAGTGAATAAAGACGGGCTTCCGGTGATGATGCCTCTGCAGGAAGAAATGCCCAAACTTACAGCCGCTTTTATCAATGACAAGAAATATGGCGTAAGCCGTTATTTTGAAAAGACATGGTCGGAGAAAAATGATAATGTAGCTTTTTTGGTTGCCAAAAACGGCCAGATTATCTATGAAAACTATATGGGTTTCGCCAATAAGAGAACCGGCGAAATGATAACCAAAGATACACCTTTGCACATTGCTTCTGTTAGTAAAGTACTGACTTCAACTGCTATATTGATGTTGGTTGATGCCAAGAAAATAAAACTCGACCAAAAGGTAAATACCATCATCGACAACTTTCCTTATCCTGATGTGACAATCCAAACATTGCTTAACCACAGAAGCGGCATGAGGAATTATGCTTACTTTACTTCTGAAAATAACAATTGGGACAAAACCCAAACCCTGACAAACGAAGACATCGTTAAGGTAATGGTTGACAAAAATATACAACTGGAAACCAAAACCGATACCCACTTCAGCTACTGCAACACCAATTACGCAATGCTTGCGCTGATTATTGAAAAAGTAACCGGCTTAAAATATCCTGAAGCGATGAAGGAAATGATATTCCAGCCGCTTGGTATGACTGATACTTTTGTTTTTGACATTAACAAAGATCGTAATATGATAGCCCCGTCTTATAGAGGCAATATGGAAATTGCCATTGATTACCTTGACGGAATTTATGGTGATAAGAACATTTATTCGACACCAAGGGATTTGCTCAAATTTGACAAAGCACGTTATGCTCCGTTTTTCCTAAACCCTGATTTGATTAAAAAAATCTATCAGGGATACAGTTATGAAAGCAAAGGAACCCGCAATTATGGTTTGGGTGTAAGGATGATGGAGTTTGATAAAGGTGAACCTTTCTACTACCACAATGGCTGGTGGCATGGCAATACTTCTTCATTCATTACTTTGAGAAAAGAAAAAGTAAGCATCATCGTGTTATCAAATAAGTTTACCAAAAAGACTTATCAAACTAAAAGACTTGCTGCGCTCTTTGGCGATTATCCGTTTAAGCTGAATGACGATGGCGAGGAATAAAATCCAAAAAACCAGTAGCCTACAAATGAAATTGAATATTATTAAATATTTTACCATTGCGTCAAGCTTAACAGTTTTAGTTATATCACTTACTAAAAATGCAGTTACAATTGATTATCAAGGGGTAAAACACGTACCTTCTCTCAATTATTTTCTCATGGGAGGCACTGCTTTTTTAGGTGGCGGTCTGTTTGAAGAGATTATATGGTTAGCAAATCCGCTTTGTTTGGTTGCTATTTTCCTTTTAATCTATAACAATAAAAGTGCAAAATTATTTTCGATAATAGCATTAGTACTAGCTGCTTCTTTTTCGACTTGGAAAGAACTACTTGGCGCAGAAAGCGGTGCAATGGCTGAAATAATAGCTTTTGAATCAGGGTATTTTTTATGGGTATTGAGCATCGTTATTTTAACAACCGGAACATTTCTTTATTTTAAAATTGGTGGAGCCGAATTGGCAAATCAAAATAAATTCCAATTTAAAAAGCCGAGGATATTTTAGGTTCTGATATGTTCAAATTCAACAAGACATACTTTTTACTATTTACTTTTATTTTTAATATTGAAGTACTGATTGCACTATATGTTCACGATACCATCATCAGACCTTATGTTGGCGATGTGTTGGTGGTCATACTAATTTATTGCTTTATTAAAGCATTTTTAAATACAAAAGTTTTACCAACAGCCATTGCTGTATTGCTGTTTTCCTTTGGGGTTGAAATGCTTCAATATTTGAATGTTGTAGAAAAACTTGGGTTACAGGATTCAAAAATTGCAAGAACCGTCATCGGAACAAACTTTTCCTGGATGGATATCCTAACTTATATTGTCGGAATTATTATTGTCCTCTCTGTTGAGAAAATAAGGCAAAAATCAAAAATATTATGACTCAAAACAATAAACTCCAAAAGCAACTCGAATTAACCAACGAACAGACATCACCCTTGTTTCGTATCATGTGGATACAGAACAAGGAAGACCAGTACAGAAAACATTTTGAGAATAACATCTGTGCCTTTCATATCGGAAATGGTTTTGTCCTATCGGTGGCACATAATTTAAAGGTGGAAGCCAACATTTTCAAATCAATTGATAATGCTATGTACCTTACCGATATTTTTCCGCTCCTTAATACAGAACAGCGACAGCTTTTTGAAAACTGTTATCCGTTAGAGTTGGGAAACCAAAAGCGTTACGCCAATATTACAAATCCAAATGATTATCAGAATATAATAAATCTACTGAGGCAAATCAACTTTGATACACGCTGGACAAGCCTGATGGAACGCGGCATTGCAAAACCACATCTCGTAATTCAATTCAAGGATAATTTGTTTTATAACAACTCCGATTTATCTGCTTATTTTGATGCTACTACCTATTTTCCTGAACCTGGCATCAACCGTCATACCTTTTTGGTAGAAGTGGAACTTGTTGAAGCCTTTTACAGTGAAGATATTGCTTTTTACAGAATTATTAACACACCTCAGGCAGTGATTGATGCTTTGCCAAGCCTTGAAGTTGATTACAGTATTCTTGATGATAATCAGGAGAATTATTACTGCCTGCAAAGCTCGCCAACAAGTGAAATCGGAAAGCTACTAAACAAAGCACAGATTGAAGGATTTACGGAACATTTTTCGATTTTTCAGGAGCGAATTGGTGGCAACTATAATTTTGAAGGATTGCGTTATCTGATAAAAGGCTATTTCAGATTTGGTTCTTCGGGCGCACCTTATGTCGTTTATGATGCCAAAACAAACAGCTTCAAAGTAAACGCCATTCAGAGTGAAGCCTGCCCAATACAACTTTCCATCAACAACCAGCGTGATGGCAATTTTCAATACATTAATGCAATTGCCTCACCTTTACAGATTATACAGGAACGACTTGAACAACATATCAAAGCATTAACTTAAATCAATACGTTATGGGAAATTTGATTTTTTATCTTATTGGTTTTTTTGTGGTGGTCTATATCGCCCGTACATTAGGCGAAAAAGCAATGAAACATCTCGACACTGAACAGAAAGCCGGACTTATCGACTTATTTTCAAAACAGCGAAGATATGGCTCCGCCATAATACTCTGTCTTGTCATTTTGTTTTTAATAGTATTACAGTTCAAACTGGTAACACCATTAGTAGCATTTTCTACTTATTTTGTGGTAATGATTAGCTATATGTTATTCAAGTACTATAAAACGTATACGAAATTAACCGAAAACAATTATCCTCCCGAATACATCAACAAAATAGTGTTTGCCTCGCTTTTGGCAACACTCGGAGTCGTTACTTTCTTTGCATTGATTTATTATGAGTTTTTAATGAAATAAAAAAGACACTTTAAAAGTGTCTTTTTTATTATTTAGTATTTCAACAATTCCAGAAGCGTTTCTTCAAACCGTTCTTTAGGCAGGTATTG
>DBIH01000205.1 GCA_002296885.1 Flavobacterium sp. UBA807
GATTTTCCTGCTCCTGTTTCTCCTGTTATAATCGAAAACCCATCTGAAAAATCAATATTTAATTTTTCAATTAATGCAAAATTTTCAATAGATAACGACGTAATCATAATCAGAAAATGAAGAAAAGTTTAAGTAGTAAATGTACTAATTATAACTTAATTGTTGACCATTTTGCTGAATTGAGTGGCGACAATCTATTTAAATTATCAATTGTTTCTGTTAAAGAAACTTTAGGACCACCTGATAAGATTGAAACAATCTCATCAACCTTGGCATCAAAAAATACCCTTGTCAAAAAAGCATTTGGACGAACTTTATATATAGTCAACAGCGAATTTATAGAGTTGATGATTTTATCTTTAGAACCTTTCACATCAGCACTCATATTATCTAAACCTTCTCTGTGATACTGATATAAAGCATCACGATAAGCATCATAAGTTCCTGACATAATATCGTTTACCAAAAAATATCGGTTTTGATTACTATCTGACTGACTCCATCCTTTGGTTCCGCTTTGCTGGGCAACTGAAACAATTTGCTGTGCAATTTCAAATGATTTGTTTCCTCCATGAGGTGAATATGTATCAGCATCAAAACCAATAATCATATAACTGTAATAAGCAAGAACTGAAACTAAATTCGAATCGAAATTTGATGGATTGAACTGTAAGTTTTCAAATTCAATATAACGAAAACTAAAATCATTGTCGTTGTAGTTAAATACTGGTGAAGCATAGGTTGAATTGAAAATTGGTCTTGTTGACTGAACCTGGATACTTCCTGTAAACTGATTCGAATCATAAGTGTTGATGGTGATTACCATTGAACATTCGATCTTTTCATTTTGTTTGTATTCAACTCCTGTCCAATCTGTTTTGTTTACAAAGTCACTCACCGAAGTTTTTAGATTTTTAAAAATCTGCTGGTTTGCATTAGTCACTTTGCCGGAATTGATTTGAATACTGCAATTCAATTGTTGCGCTTGCACAACTCCAACAAAAAGTAATAAAAAGAGACTAACTGTTTTTTTCATAATAAGTGATAACTTTATTTATAATATCGTTTGCAACCAATTCTTTTGGTTTCAAATCCATTGGTTCAATTACAAAATCCTTATCGATGAATGTGATTTTGTTTGTCGGCTTTCCAAATCCGGCACCTTCATCCTGAAGCGAATTTAAAACAATCAAATCTAAGTTTTTTTTCTGAATTTTCAACTTTGCGTTTTCAATTTCATTTTCAGTCTCTAAAGCAAAACCAATCAAAAATTGTTTTTGTTTTATCTTTCCCAGAGAAGCCAATATATCTTGTGTCTTTTCGAGTTCAATATTTAATGATGTATCCGCTTTTTTAATCTTTTGTGATGCTACAGATTTTGGTCTGTAATCAGCAACGGCTGCAGCGCAAATTGCCACATCAACAGAGTTAAAATGTTTATGGCACGCATCATACATTTCCTGTGCCGATGTAACTCGGATTAAATTAATAACGGGTTTTTTTGATTTTAAGTGTGTTGGTCCAGAAATTAAAGTAACTTCCGCGCCAAGATTGGCAGCACTCTCAGCAATATCAAAGCCCATTTTACCTGAAGAATGATTCCCAATAAATCGTACCGGATCGATTGCTTCATAGGTTGGTCCTGCCGTAATTAAAATTTTTTTTCCTTTTAATGGAAGCTTACTTTCTAAATCTTTTTCCAGAAAAGCAATGATATTTTCAGGTTCAGCCATTCTTCCTTCTCCTGATAATCCGCTGGCAAGTTCACCTGTTTCAGCAGGAATCATGATGTTCCCAAATTTTTTTAAAAGATTAAAGCTTGAAAGTGTTGAAGGATGTTTGTACATATCCAAATCCATTGCCGGGGCAAAATATACCGGGCATTTGGCCGATAAATAAGTGGCAATTAAAAGATTGTCACAATTACCATTGGCCATTTTAGACAAAGTATTGGCAGTTGCAGGAGCAATAAGCATCAAATCTGCCCAAAGACCTAATTCGACGTGGTTATTCCACTCTGCATTCTCCTCATTTTCATCATAAAATGTAGAATGCACCGGGTTTTTAGAAAGTGTGGATAAGGTAAGCGGAGTTACAAAATCCTTAGAAGCCGGTGTCATGACCACTTGGACATGTGCACCGGCTTTTATAAATAATCGGACTAATGTTGCTGTCTTATAAGCGGCTATTCCACCGGAAACGCCAAGTAGTATTTTTTTACCGCTTAAAACCGACATCTTAATTAGTCTTTTGTAGTATCTCTGTAATAAATTTTGTCATCAAGCCATTCCTGAACAGCCAATGCGTGTGGTTTTGGTAATTTTTCGTAGTATTTAGAAACTTCGATTTGCTCTTTGTTTTCGAAGATTTCTTCAAGACTATCGTTATAAGTAGCAAACTCTTCCAATTTCTCAGTCAATTCTTTTTTGATTTCAGAGTTGATTTGATTTGCTCTTTTAGCCATTATTGTAATTGCCTCATAAACATTGCCAGTACGTTCTTCAATAGCAGTCTTATTGTAAGTTACCGTGTTTACTGGTGCATTCGTCTTTTTTAAATCCATGACTTTTTATTTAGAATATTGTTTTAAATCGTTATCAATTTTTGCTAACATTTCATCAGCCTTTGCTTTGTATTCGGTATCCGCTTTAAATTTGATCAAACTCTGATAAGCCGCTTTTGCCGTTTCGAGTCTTTCTTTCATTTTTGAAGGAACACTATTAATTGCTAAGTTATAAGCAGAATCAAATTTATAGTACAATGCTTTCTCTTTGTAGACTGTTCCCGGGAAATTAATCATAAAGTTATCAAAAGCCACCATTGCGGCTTTATAATCAGAAATGTTGTTATAGATTTTAGCATTCTCAAAAGCTTTTTTCTCTAGCTTTTCTCTTAATTTTTTTACCAATGCGTTGGCTTCTGCTAAATTTTTCCCTTCAGGATATGCATCGATATAATTTTGAAGTTTATCGATTGCTTTGTATGTATCGGTTTGATCTAAGCTATAAACCGGAGACAAAAACGTAAAAGATTTAGCCCCTAAGAAAGAAGCTTCTTCAATTTTTTCACTTTTTGGATAACTGGCTGTGAAATTTTCAAACTGATAGCCCGCTAAATAATATTGCTTTGTTGTGTACAATGCCTGAGAATACATATAAAACATTCTTTCAGCCTGAGGTTTTCCTTTGTAAGCCGGGGCAATTTGTTCGAAAAGCCTAATAGCCTTTCCGTATTTTTTTGCTTCGTACATTTTTGTTGCCGAAGTAAATTTAACAGCAATATCATCCGATTTTAATGCTCTTTGGTAATCGCTGCAAGATGCTAAAAATAGAATTATTGCAAACAGGGCTAAAACTTTCTTCATTTTTATATTTAATTCAGCTGATTTTAAACACTTTTTGTGTATAAAAAAGCAACTGCAAATTTAGTTATTAATTATAGATTACAAAATATTTTTTTCATCTTCAGAAAATCTACATTTTTGAGATTTTATTAGTGAAATTGTGAAGGCGGTTTGCTAAATCTTCGTTTACATTTACCAGCGGCAACCGAACAGTATTCTCAGACAATCCTAAAGCTTTAAAAACTTCTTTGATTCCGGCCGGATTTCCCTGCTCAAAAATCATGTCGATACTATCTGCTAAAAGATAATGAAGTTTATAAGCTTCATCTACTCTTTTGTTCAGTCCAAGATGTACCATTTCTGAGAATTGTTTCGGAAAACCTTCGGCTATTACCGATATAACTCCGGCTCCGCCAGCTAAAACCATAGGCAACGTTATCATATCATCGCCTGAAATCACAAGGAAATCTTTTGGTTTATCCTGAATTAGTTTCATTGCCTGAACAATATCACCGGCAGCTTCTTTTACCGCAACAATATTCTTGAAATCATTGGCCAACCTGATAATTGTTGACGGAAGCATATTACTTGAAGTCCTTCCCGGTACATTATACAAAATCACCGGAATTGGGGAAGCTTCGGCAATTGCTTTAAAATGCTGGTAAATCCCTTCCTGTGTTGGTTTGTTGTAATAAGGTGAAACCGAAAGTATCGCTTCAAAATCTGAAAAATTACCAGATTTTAATTCAGCCACAACTTCTGCAGTATTATTACTTCCGACACCAAGAACTAATGGCAGCCTTCCTTTATTGGCTTCAACAACAGTTTTGATGACCAAATCTTTTTCGGTTTTTGACAATGTAGCACTTTCTCCTGTTGTACCAAGTACAACGAGATAATCAATTCCGTTATCAATTTGGAAATTTACAATGGCTTTTAAGGCTTCGACATCTACAGAGAAATCTTTTTTGAATGGTGTAACAAGCGCAACTCCGGTTCCTATTAATGATTGCATGTTATATTTTGTTTAGAATTTTTAAATATTTGAATAATTCATCCATAAAAACCTTATAGTTTTCGGCATTGGTATTAATCAT
>DBIH01000210.1 GCA_002296885.1 Flavobacterium sp. UBA807
GTCGCCGGTTACGGTATAAACGCCATCACCTTTAGCTGCGATTTTTTTGAATACCAAGGTTGAAGTAGGGAATTTTGCAGTTCCGAAGAAATCATCTGATTTTAAGTGACCATCTAATTTTCCTTTCCAATCACCAGACAAATCTGTTGAACCTAATGAAGTCATATCAACTGTAAAATTTCCACCAGCTAATTTTCCACCTTTGAAAACAAGGTTTCCTTCTTTTAAATTAACAGTTCCTGTGTGTTCACCAGTTACTTTTTTACCAACCCATGTAATAGTACTTTTTTGGGCGTTAACTTTTTTAGTTTGTGCAGTAGCCACTGTTGTTCCGAATGCTACTAATAATGCAATTGCGATAGTTTTTAAATTTCTCATTGTTTTTGTATTTAGTTATAGATTATTAATTTATTGTTCTGTATTTTTCTAATAAAGTGTTCAATTGTTCTAATTCTTCTTTTGTCAGATTGTTTGCGAATGATTGTTCGTGTTCTATTACAATCGGATCCAACTCGTTTAAGATGTCTAATCCTTTTTGTGTAATCAGTACTTCGATTTTCCTTCTGTTCTCAGGGCAGACTTTTCTGGTGACTAATTCTTTTAGTAAAAGCTTGTCAATCAATCGGGTAGTGTTGCTGTTCTTCGCCAACATTCTTTCCTGAATGCAATTCAAATTAGCCGGACAACCTTTCTGACCTCGAAGAATTCTCAAAACATTATACTGCTCACGGGAAATATCATAAGGTTTTAAAATCTCATGGAATTTATCTCCAATGACAAAATGAGTGTAAGTAAAGTTCAAGATAACTTTCTTGGCGTCATCCAACTCAACAGTAGATTTAATTACATCTTCAATTCTCATAATTATCATTGTGATATTTGTAGGTACAAATGTATTAAGTTATTTTATTTGTATATACAAATGTGTGTTATTTTTTTGTTAATATTTGCATAGATTAAAAGTTAGGAGCGTAAGCAATGAAATTTAAATAAGCAAAAGCAGTATATTTGTTGGACAAAAATATTTGCTATGAACTTATCACAACAAGATTGGAAATCACAATTGGAAGCCGACACCAATGCAGTAATATTAGACGTTAGAACCGAAGATGAATGGAACGAAGGAATGATTCCGAATGCAATTTTGAATGATATTTATAAAGGTCAGGGTTTCTTATACAGACTTGAAGAACTTGACAAATCCAAAAACTATTACGTGTATTGTAAAGCCGGAGGAAGAAGCGCACAGGCTTGTGCGGTGATGAATCAGATGGGTTTTGAAAACACCTATAACCTTGAAGGTGGTTTTATGAATTGGAAAGGCGATGTGGCTTTTCCGGAAGAATAAATACGGATGAATATTCCAAATTCCAATAAACCAAGAATTGTTATTATTGGCGGAGGCTTTGCAGGTATTGCCTTAGCCAAGAAGCTTCGAAACAAAAACCTTCAGGTTGTTTTACTTGATAAACACAACTATCATACATTTCAACCCTTATTGTATCAGGTTGCGACTGGCGGTTTGGAAGCGGGTTCAATTGCATACCCGATTCGTAAAGTGATTCAGGAATATAAAGACTTTTATTTTCGTCTGACTTCTGTTAAAGAAATTGATACGGTAAACCAAAAGATAATCTCGGAAATAGGAGATCTGAATTATGATTATCTGGTGATTGCTACAGGTTCGAAAACCAACTACTTTGGGAACAAAGAAATCGAACGCAATTCGATGTCAATGAAAACCATTCCGCAATCGCTAAACATCCGCAGCCTTATTCTCGAAAACTTTGAGCAGGCTGTTTTGTTGAAAGATGAGACAGAACGAAATGCCTTGATGAATTTTGTACTGGTTGGTGGCGGACCAACAGGAGTGGAGCTTGCCGGCGCTTTGGCAGAAATGAAAAAGGCAATTCTTCAGAAAGATTATCCCGATTTGGATATCAACAAAATGCAGATCAACCTGATTCAAAGTGGCGACAGGATTCTGAACACCATGAGTGAGAAATCATCAAAAGCGGCTGAAGAATTCTTGCTGAAACTAGGCGTTAAGATTTGGAAAAATATCCGCGTAACCAATTATGACGGAAGGATTATTACTACCAATACTGATTTGACTTTTGATTCTGCGACGGTTATCTGGACAGCCGGAGTTCAGGGCGCAAAAATAATCGGATTGAATGCGGCTTGCTTAGTGGAAAAAGTGGAACGAATTCGGGTAAACCAATTCAACCAGGTTGCAGGTTATGAAAACGTATTTGCCATTGGCGATATTGCCTCAATGGAATCTCAGGAATATCCACAAGGTCATCCAATGATGGCGCAGCCGGCATTACAACAGGGAAGATTATTAGGTGAAAATCTGGTTCGGTTAATCCATAAAAAATCAATGAAACCTTTTGAATATAATGACAAAGGCTCGATGGCAACCATTGGTAGAAACCTAGCCGTTGTCGATTTGCCACATTATCATTTTAGCGGTGTTTTTGCCTGGTTTGTATGGATGTTTGTACATTTACTTTCACTGATTGGCTTCAAAAACAAAGCAGTCGTTTTCTTGAATTGGGTTTACAACTACATTCGTTTTGATCGCGAAGGAAGATTAATCATCAGGCCTTATAAGAAAAGAAGTTTCACTACTTTTACGAGTGATGAAGTTTAATATTATAAATAAAATAGCTTTCGGACTCTTTATTTGCTTGATTTTTTCCTGCAAATCAAATCAACTTAGCGCAAAGAAATCTCCGGTTTTATTAGATATTATTAAAGAAAAAGACAGCAATGCTTTTGTTAATCTCAAAAATTACAGCAATGATTTTGTTTTTGAGATGAAGTATGCCACAGCGGATAATTTCCTAAAAGAAAAAGTTTATCCGTGTGAGGAATGTTTTCTTCGTGTAAAAACCGTGAAAGCCTTATTAGAAGCCAACAAATCGTTTTTAGATAAAGGTTTCAAGATAAAACTCTACGATTGCTATCGCCCAAAATCAATTCAGAAAAAGATGTGGAAAATTGTTCCCGATGCGAATTTTGTGGCTAATCCTAAGAAAGGTTCCATTCACAATCGAGGCGGAGCTGTCGATATTTCTTTAGTTGATTTGAATGGAAAAGAACTCGATATGGGAACCAAATTTGATTTTTTTGGCAAGGAAGCTGCACATGATTACCTGAATCTGTCAGATACAATTCTTGCCAATAGAAAGTTCCTAAAAGAAATCATGCTGCAACACAATTTTAAATCATTCGATTCCGAATGGTGGCATTACAATTTAAACGGAAGTAATAAAGACGAAGTTTCTAATCAAAAATGGAAATGCGAAAATTAGTTTTCAATGCACTTTAAATAATCAATAAAGTAGTTCTCGGGCTGATATGTATTTTTGTCCAACTCCGAAACAAGTTCTGTTTTAAAAGGATAATCGATAGTTTCTGTAGCGAATTTTACCCTCATAAAAGTTACCGGAGAAACTTTCAGGTCTTCGTAATTTTCTTTTGAAAACACAAACAATCCTGTCGTAACCCTGTTATTCCCTTTTTCTTCAGTATGAACATAAGCCCCACAGGTGTCTTCACCAGCATAGATTAAAGTCACAATTTTACCATTATTCAACTGCAGGAATATTCTGGAAGAAGAGTCAAAGCAGTTGGCTTTGATAAAATCATTGCTTTGCTGCAAAATTTGAGTTTCAATACCTAAAACACCATTATTGCTGCATAAGGCAAAGAAAATATCAATATTGCTTTCGGTATGCCTTTCATAAATCACAGCCTGTTTAAGCGCTTTGTAAGTGCCCAGACTATCGGTGACATTGGTAGCTATTTCGCAGGGTTTTTGGGCAAAAGCATTTATATTAATCAATAAAAAAAATGCTAATACTAAATTCTTCATGTTTATTTTAATTTGCTGCAAAGTAAAACTATTTTGTTGTTATTTGCATCAGTTGTAAAAAAACAATACACATTTCCACCATCGTTTATTTTCCACTTTTTACGAATGGTTTCAACTGTTTCCGGAAAGTTACGTATAGTAATATTAGCCTTTTTATTTTCCAGCAATGATTTCATATTTTGTTTGCTGTATTCAAAACTGCTTTCAATTTCAAATGTTCTTCCGGGAAAATCAATTAGATTATCAGAAGTATACAAATGGGAATGCTGATGCAGTTTTTCAACCTTATATTGTTGTGTTATTTCATCAAATCCGCCCGATTTCATGATGGCTGCATTGGGTTCGTAAATGTATTTTTTCGGTAAAGAGTAGGCGGTAATATTCGTATTGGAATTTAAGTTAAATGAGAATGCTTCGGTATTGTTTTTTAATAGGTTAATAGTGTTTATTTTAATTGATTGATTATAATTTTTTTCTAAAATAAAAAGCAATTCCTTGACTTCATTTTCAACAGCAATAATATGAATAGCGGAAACATTTTTTAGTTCGGACAATCCTGCTGAAATATCGAGGATTGGAGCTGTTTTTATCATGATATGCGCAGCAAATCCGAAGTAAAAGTCAAAATGTTCTGGAACATTTGGAAGGCAATCCTTAAGCATAAAAACCTTGCCTTTGGTATCACTTCTTCTCGAAGGATCAATATAAATCCAGTCGAATTTCTGATTTAGATTTTTTAGGATTTCCAAACTATCACCTTCAATACACAGAATGTTTTGAGTTTTTAACTGTTTAAAATTATGCGCAACTGTTTTAGACAAATCGTCATTGATTTCACAATGAACGACCTGATTTACTTTTTTGGCGAAATAATAATCGTCTACACCAAAACCTCCAGTTAAATCAATGAGAGTATCTCCTGAAACCAATTTTGATTTGTAATCGGCGGTTTTTTCAGAAGAAGTTTGTTC
>DBIH01000059.1 GCA_002296885.1 Flavobacterium sp. UBA807
TGTTCAGCCGTTAAAGGAAAATAAAAAAGACAAATTAGACAACTTAGAAAGTTAGACAACTTAGAAATAAATCTAACAATCTAAAACATCTAAGAAGTCTAACAATCTAAAATGTCTATATTATGACGAACGAAGAATTGACTTTAAACATCGAAAAAGCACTGAATGAAATCAGGCCATTCCTGAATTCCGATGGTGGAGATATTCAGTTGGTTGCTATCGAAGACCAAAAGCACGTAAAAGTGCGCCTCGAAGGTGCGTGCACTTCATGTAGTCTGAGCATCAGCACAATGAAAGCAGGTGTGGAAACTACGATTAAAAAATACGCGCCACAAATAGAAACGGTTGTAAATATTGCCTAACGTCGTTTTGAGCGCAGTCAAAGGATGGGCGTTACCCCGCCTTTGGCGTGGTCGGGCTTTCTGCGCTACATGGTAGCTTGCTCCAATCCCACACGAGCGTCAGCGAACTGGCGAAGCAAACGCGTTTAGCGGTAATGACAAAAATCATATTATATGAGTAGAAGTTTTTCAAACTTTGCCCCAATGAAACTTCTACATTATGACAAGAAAAAAAATGATTGAAACAGATATACTAATAATCGGTGCCGGACCCACAGGACTTTTTGCTGTATTCGAAGCTGGGTTATTAAAACTAAAATGCCATATTATTGATGCGCTGCCACAAATCGGCGGGCAGTTATCCGAATTATATCCAAAAAAACCGATTTACGATATTCCGGGATTTCCCGAAGTCCTTGCCGGAGATTTGATTTCCAATTTAATGGAACAAATCAAGCAGTTTCAACCCGGATTTACTTTGGGTCAAACTGCCGAAACCATCGAGAAATTAGAAGACGGAACCTTCATAGTTACTACAAACGAAGGTAAAAAACACCATGCAAAAGCAGTAGCAATTGCAGGAGGTTTGGGAACCTTTGAACCAAGAAAACCAATACTCAAGGATTTGGAATTCTATGAAAAGGAAGATAGAGGTGTAGATTATTTTATAAAAGATCCTGAAAAATACAGAGGCAAAAATGTAGTCATTTCAGGCGGTGGCGATTCCGCTCTGGACTGGAGTATTTTCCTGACCGATGTGGCGAGTTCAGTTACTTTGGTGCATCGAAGAAACGAATTTCGTGGTGCATTAGATTCGGTAGAGAAAGTACAGGAATTGAAAAATGCAGGAAAAATAAAATTGATTACACCAGCCGAAGTCATCGGATTCAAAGGTTCGGAGCGAATTGAGTCGGTTGATATCGAAATCAATGGCGCACGTATGAACGTTGTAACCGATTATTTTATTCCACTTTTTGGACTAACACCTAAATTGGGTGCCATTGCCAACTGGGGATTGGAAATTGAAAAGAATGCTATCAAGGTAAACAACGCTTTAGATTATCAAACCAACATCGACGGGATTTATGCCATTGGCGATGTAAACACTTATCCGGGAAAACTGAAACTGATTTTGTGTGGTTTCCATGAAGCGACTTTAATGTGCCAAAGCGTTTACAACCGAATCAATCCCGGAAAAAAATACGTATTGAAATACACCACGGTGTCCGGCGTTGACGGTTTTGATGGCACGCGAAAAGAAGCTGAAAAAGCCGTAGTAAAAGCAATTGATTAAATGCAGCTCAACCATCCTGAATTAGTAGATTTATTAAAGAAAGCCTACTCGGCTGAAAAAGCAGCTTCATTTGCTTATCAGGGGCACGCCGGTTCAGTGAAAGATTTGGTTCAGAAAGCAGCCATCCGTCAAATTGAACAAGACGAATGGAATCACCGCAGAGAAGTGCTGCAGATTATGAATGACTTTGATATTCCGGTTTCAAAATGGTATGAATTCAAATTTTATATCATTGGAAAAGTAATCTCGGGAAGTTGTTATGTAATTGGCTGGTTCATGCCGTTCTATTTTGCCGGAAGACTGGAAAGCGGGAATGTTTGCGAATACTTCAGGATGATGCATTTCTTTAATGATTTGGGAATTACAAAATACAATCAAATCCTTTATGAAATGGGCATCAAGGAAAAGGAGCACGAAGTCTATTTCCTGGAAAAAATAAAGGACAGCAAACTGTTACCCTTCTTTGAAAAACTATTTTCATGGGGAACCGGGAAAGGATTTAATGACATCGATTTAAATCAAAAATATCCTGTTGAAGAATCAAGCCGGTATTGTAGAAAATGAAAAAAATTATCGTACTTATTTTATTTTTAATTGCCGCAAGGACATTTGCTCAGTATCCGATATTGGATGACAGCATTAAAAAAGCCGGGATTTACAGAACGTTTGAAGAATTCAGGGATAACAATCCATCTATTCTGGTTGATTTCAAAAATTCAAAAATCAAAATCGATTCAGAAGACAGGGAATTTGCAAAGCAATATGGTAGTGAAGCAAAATCAATTAAAGTCTATGGGTTAAATACCACTGAAAGTGCCGCAAAAAATATCGGTTTTATATTTGGTTTTTGTGACGGAAAAAAGATTTATGTATCTGTAGAAACCGAACGATACAGCAATTACATGAGTTTTTACGAAATTAATTATCTTGCCCCGATTAGTTATTATGAATTTATGCCAAGTGATTTGAATGATCGCGGAGCTATTAATAATGCAAAAACAATAAATCTTAGAACAGGAAAGTATAAAAATCTCACTGTAAAATATTTGTGGGAACTTATTTCGGACAAACCCGAATTATTGGAACGATTCAGAAAAGAACGAAACCAGCCGGCTGTTTTAAAAGATTATTTAAAAGAATATCTCGCTAAATAATGAACGACGTAACGATAAAAATAACAGACCGTCAAGGTGTAACTCATGAAGTTCAGGCACCAACCGATATGAATATGAATATCATGGAGCTAATCCGCGCTTATGAACTTGCCGAAGAAGGAACTATTGGGATTTGTGGCGGAATGGCAATGTGTGCCTCATGCCAGTGTTATGTTTTGAATGATGTTATATCGCTTGAACGAAATCCCGATGAAGAAGCCATGCTTTGGGAAGCGCATCATGTAAAGGAAAACAGCCGATTAGGATGCCAAATTCCTATAACCGAAGCCATAGATGGTTTGGAAATTGAAATCGCACCTGAACAATAATTATTTCTCATAATAACAAATAGCCAGATTGGGTTGCATTTGGAATGCCATTGTCTTAAATCCGTTTTCTTTTTCAACTTCGGAGGAAACCAAATACTGGTTGTTTATGGTATCAATTAAAATCAATAAAGGCGAATAAAAGGTTATTCCGATTTTGTGTTTTGAAATATCTGTAATATCCGTATTGACAATATCCAATTGATAATTGGTGAATGGGAAAAAGGTATTTCCCAAAACATCAGTTACTCTATGGAAGTTTCCTTTTAATTGCTCGACATAATTGTTTGCCGCGATGCCAACCAAATAATGCAGCTGATTTGCTTTTTCGTTTTCATTGAGTAATTCACGAAAAGTGATCTTTGGATTTTCCTTTGAATTGAACAATTGATGCTGCATCAGATATTCCCTGAAAGTATCTTCAAAAACATATTTGTCCCAGGTAACTTTCGAGTTGCTGTCGATAACGATTCTGTACGCTAATCTGATTTTTGTCATATAAACAAAATTAATAAAAACAAAATAGAGAGGCCTGTGAAAACCTCCCTATTTCAAAACTCAAAAACACACAATCTATAAAACTATCTTTATTCGAATAACATTTTTCTACTTTGTTCAAATGATCCTTCTTGGTTAACGACTTTTACTTTGTATATATAATATCCACTGCTAAGACCATTTCTGTCAACCGTTAATTGGTTATTACCTGCTGACAGGTTTTTGTTTATCGGCGTTGAAATCAATCTTCCGGTCATGTCAAATAACTGAACACTAACCTGTGAATCCTGATTTAAATTCAATGGGATTATTGTTGATGATTTCACCGGATTTGGATAATTCTGACCCAAACCAAATGATTGTTGGCTTACCTCATTGATACCAAGTGTTGGTCCGGCAACATAAATAGTATGATTTAAGACATATCCCGCAGCAACACTTCCTGTAAGCGTCGACATTTCATTGGT
>DBIH01000093.1 GCA_002296885.1 Flavobacterium sp. UBA807
CCTTCCACAATTTTGTCTTTTATCATAAACAGTAGGAAAACCAATATCATATAAATTGCCGCAACTGCCAGAAATCCTAAAACATTGCTGTTTAGTGCCGCACCTATAGCCAAAGCTCCGGCGATAGATACAAAAAGCAGGACAAACATTAGGCAGATGGCAATCAGAACAAATTTAAAGATTAAAGTTGTCGACTTCATTGCCACCTTAAATCCCCAAAGTTTGTAGTAGGCGATATTGCTTTCTATGTAAGCTTTGGTATTCTCCTGAATGTCTTCAACGTTTTCTTTTAATTCCCCCAACATTATTTCTGAAGTTTTGCATTTTGTTTTTTAAGCTCAGCTAATTTCTCTTCCAAAAAAGTGATTGCTTCTTCTGCTTTGTAACTTGAGTCTGAAAGTAAACTTTCTACTTTGTCTTTTAACTCCTCTTTTGTACTTGAAATTTTGGCTTTGGTTTCATCATCGAGAAAATCCATTTTTGATTTTGCCTTATCCTTCAAATCATCGAAACCATCTTTTATTTTTTCCCTTGTTTTTGAACCTTTGTCCGGAGCAAATAAAATTCCCAATCCAACTCCGATTGCTGCGCCGGCCAAAAGTGCCAAAATCCCATTTCCGTTTTTAATTGACATAACTTTAAAATTTAATTAAGTGAATTTACAAAAATTACATCAGATAAGTTGTTAAATTGTGGTTAAACAGGCAAAACTTAATTTAAAGCGATATAATAGATATTTTACAAGTAAGTAATAATTTGACTTGACGAAATTTTAAAATTGCCGCTAAAACAATTTATGAAAGTCGATTTTAATTGGTGTAAATTATAAAAATATGATTTACTATAATTTTTGTAAATAATAAAAAAGCCCAATAATTAGTGAGCTTTTTTATTAATCAAATCTAATTTTAAATTATTCTTTACTTTCAATTTTTGCCCAGGTGTCTCTTAGGCCAACCGTTTTGTTAAAAACCAATTTTTCTGCTGATGAATCTTTATCAACACAATAATATCCCAAACGTTGAAATTGGAATCGATCTCCGTTTTTTGCAGACGCTAAGCTTGGTTCTAAATATCCTGTAATAACTTCAAGTGAATTTGGATTGATGTATTCTTTAAAATCAACATCTTTATCACCATCTGGATTTTCGTGGGTAAATAATCTGTCATAAATACGAACTTCAGCTTTAATCGCATGCTTTATAGAAACCCAGTGAATCGTGCCTTTTACCTTTCTTTGAGAAGCTTCCGAACCACTTCCGCTACGGGAATCTTCGTCATAAGTACAATGAATTTCCGTAATATTTCCGGCTGAATCTTTTACAACCGATTCACCTTTAATGATGTAAGCATTTTTCAATCGGACTTCTGTTCCAAGTGTCAAACGGAAAAACTTCTTGTTGGCTTCTTCCTGAAAATCTTCTCTTTCGATATATAACTCTTTTGAAAATGGCACTTTTCTAAAGCCCAAGCTTTCGTCTTCCTGACTGTTTTCGGCATCCAAAATCTCTTCTTTTCCTTCAGGATAATTTGTAATTATCAACTTTACCGGATTCAGGACTGCCATAACTCTTGGTGTTGTTTTGTTCAATTCTTCACGAACACAAAACTCCAAAAGCGAAACATCAATAAGGTTTGTACGTTTTGCGATTCCAATTGTATTGGCAAAATTCCTAATTGCCATTGGCGGATAACCACGACGACGCATTCCGGAAATGGTACTCATTCTTGGATCATCCCAAGCGGTAACATGTCCTTCTTCTACTAATTGTAATAACTTTCTTTTAGAAACAACAGTATGCGACAAGTTTCTACGGGCAAACTCTCTTTGTTTCGGACGAACCTTTTTAATATCGTATACTTGGTCTAAAAACCAGTCATATAATTCCCTGTGAGGCAAAAATTCGAGCGTACAAAACGAGTGTGAAATCTGCTCCAAATAATCACTTTCGCCATGCGCCCAGTCATACATTGGATAAATACACCAATCATTTCCTGTCCTATGATGATGCGCATGCAGAATTCGGTACATAATCGGGTCACGCATCAACATATTGTTAGCACTCATACTTATTTTGGCACGAAGAATGTGTGTTCCGTTTGGAAATTCACCATTTTTCATTCGTGTGAACAAGTCTAAATTTTCTTCAACAGAACGGTTTCTGAAAGGAGAATCTGTTCCCGGAGTAGTCGGTGTTCCTTTTTGTATTGCCATTTCTTCGGAAGACTGGCTGTCGACATAAGCTTTTCCGGCTTTGATAAATTCAATCGCCCAATCGTATAATTGTTGAAAATAATCAGAAGCATAACATTCGTTTGCCCACTTGTAACCAAGCCACTCAATGTCTTTTTTAATTGCGTCTACATATTCCTGTTCTTCTTTTGCCGGATTTGTATCATCAAAACGCAGATTAACCGGTGCCTGATAATCGAGTCCCAAACCAAAGTTTAAACAAATCGCACTGGCGTGACCAATGTGTAAATAACCATTTGGCTCAGGAGGAAAACGAAAACGCAGTTTGTCATTTGCCAAACCATTTTTCAGATCTTCTTCTATTATTTGTTCAATGAAATTAAGCGACTTCTCTTCTGTTGCCATTATTTTTGTAATTTTAGCAAAGATAAAAAAGTTTACAGTTTTCGGTTTACAGTTTACAGTTTTCTAATAAACTAATTACTGTGACTGAAACTGTGACTGAAAACTAACAAAATGGGAATCATAAAACTTCAAAATATCAGAACTTTTTCTTTTCATGGTTGCCTTGATGAAGAGGCAAAAATAGGTTCTGATTACCGTGTGGATTTAGAAATAAAAACCGATTTTAGAAAATCCGCAATTTCTGATGAACTTAAAGATACTGTTGATTATGTGCTTTTAAATAAGATAGTTGTAGAAGAAATGGCAATCCGTTCTAAATTATTAGAGCATGTAGCGCATAGAATTATTGTAAGAGCTTTTGGTGAGATTCCGGCTATATCAAGAATTCATCTTGCAGTTTCAAAACTCAATCCTCCAATTGGTGGCGATGTTGAAGCGGTTACCATAGAAATGGAAGAATACCGCAGTTAATCTGAAATAGTGCGTATTTCGTAGAAAGTTTTTTGCTTTTGACTTTTGGCATATAACTTTTTTATTATATTTGCCGCCATAATGGCATCTTGGCCGAGTGGCTAGGCACCGGTCTGCAAAACCGTATACTCCGGTTCGAATCCGGAAGATGCCTCTAAAACCTTCAAGGAAACTTGGAGGTTTTTT
>DBIH01000183.1 GCA_002296885.1 Flavobacterium sp. UBA807
AAATTATTGATTCGGTTTTCATAAGCACGCATCACATTTCTTATCATGTTGTATGCTTTGGTCTTTGCTTCAGCAGGAAACATCTGCTCAACATATAATTTTCCTAAAGCTTCACCAACTGTTCCGTTAACAACCTGAAGTGCTTTTTCGTGACGTGGTCTTTGTTTCAATGCACCAGTCAATGCTTTTCCATAAAATTCCCAGTTAGCGGTTTCAATATCAGTAGATAATTGTCCGGCTGATCCTCTTAATAAATTCCAACGCATATAGGCTTTCCAGTCATCCACTTTGTTTTCAGATAAAATGGTTTGCAAAGCAGCCATATATCTTGGTTGAGAAACAATAACTGTATCAACTTTTGTGATTCCGATACCGCTTAAATAACCTTTCCAGTCAATAATCGGAACCATTTTCTGCAAATCGCCTATTGATGTTGGGTTGTATTGTTTTTTTGGATCTCTTCTCTCAACCCTGTCCAATCTTGGTCGTGACATTGAAATTTCTAAAGCAAGGATTTTTTCTGCATCGGCTTTTGCCTGATCTGGTTTTTCTCCAATGAATGCTAACATTCTTGCTACATGCGCTTGATATTTTTCACGTTTTTCTTTTGAATCTTTTTCATCAGAAACATAATAATCTCTATCCGGCAGACCTAATCCGCCAACTCCAAGGCTTACAACATTTCTGTTACTGTTTTTATCATCAGCACCAATTCCAAATCCGAAGAAACCTGCTCCTCCTCCTTTAGATTCAGCATATATCAATAATTTTTGCAGATCTTTGACGTTCTTAACATCGTCAATCATTTTTAAATATGGCTTGATCGGATCAATTCCCTGTTTGTTTCTTGCGACAGTATCCATAACCGATTTGTACATGTTTATGGCTTTCCCCTGATCAGTATTTGAGGTGTACTTTTTGTCGGCTGCAGCTTTTTTCAAAATTGCCAAAGCATCTTTGTCTGTGTTTTGACGCAATTCATCAAAACTTCCCCAACGAGTTTTATCAGCCGGAATTTCGGTATTTTTTAACCATGTCCCGTTAACGAATTTGAAGAAATCGTTTTTTGGGCTTACCGATTTGTCCATCAAAGACACATTAATTCCCGGGGCTTTTTGTTGCGCATTGATTTGAAAAGCACTTGTGAAAACAAATACTGTCAACAATGTTTTTGAATTAGTAATAAACTTCATAATTATTTACTTTATTGTTAGTTGATACAAATTTATTGATTCCTATGGAAGAAATCTTTTTTTAACAGAGATATGTCTTTATTAGTTTTAAAATGTTACAATGATAGGTTGCTTTTGTATTTTTGCCATTCGAGACCATTGGGTTGAACTGTTACGAACTAAAAAATAATGCTAGAAACTATAAAGAAATACAGGATTTTCATTGGAACTTTTGTGGTTTTTTCTACAATAACCATTTCATTGTTTTACAATGTTTTAAAGCCAGGAAAAACCTTACCTATTTATAATCCCGCTGATGTTAATCCTGAATTGGTAGATTCGACTGTTCAGTACATTGCACGCGAACATAAAATTGCCGACTTTTCCTTTATCAATCAAAACGGAAAGACCATTACCCAAAAAGATTACGAAGGCAAAATTTATGTTGCCGATTTTTTCTTCACTACCTGTCAATCCATCTGTCCGATTATGACGACCAATATGGTTGATGTTCAGAAAGCTTTTCTGAATAATCCGAAGGTGATGATTTTATCGCATACCGTAACTCCTGAAATTGACAGCGTTCCGGTTTTGAAAAAATATGCTATCAAAAAAGGTGTTATCGACTCGAAATGGAATCTTGTTACCGGTGACAAAAAAGACATTTACCGCATGGCGAGAAAGTCTTATCTGGCAGTAAAATTGGGCAAACCAAATGAATTGTATGATATGGTGCATACTGAAAATTTTGTTCTTGTAGATACCCAAAGAAGGGTTCGTGGTTTTTATGACGGAACCAAACCAGAAGAAATAAAACGCTTAATTGAAGACATCAATTGGCTTTGCGAAAACGATAAAAAATAGCAAAACTGATATTTATCATTTTATATTCTTATTTTATCCCTATTTTTGTAATCTAAATTCAATCTAAATAAGAATTGAGAACCACAGTTGACTTATTACAAATAGGAGACAAAGCAAAAATCACTGCTGTTGATTTGGATAAAATTCCGCTCAAGCTTCTGGAAATGGGATGTTTCCCGGATAACGATTTGGAAATTATCCAAATTGCCCCGCTTGGCGACCCTATCTACCTGAACGTAAACAACGGTTCTCATTTGGCTATACGCAAAGAAATTGCCCGTGAGATTGAAGTTGAAATCCATTCCAAATAAGTAAACATGAGCATTCAAAACATCAATGTTGCATTAATTGGAAATCCAAATACCGGAAAAACTTCGGTGTTCAACCAACTTACAGGATTGAATCAACAGGTTGGAAATTATCCGGGAATCACTGTCGAAAAAAAGCTTGGCTTCTGCAAACTGCCGAATAATATCAAAGCAAACATTCTTGATTTACCGGGAACCTATAGCCTAAACGCTAGTTCGATTGATGAAAATGTTGTCATCGAATTAATGCTCAATAAAAATGACAAACTTTTCCCGGATGTTGCGGTTGTCATTTCAGACGTTGAAAATTTAAAGCGGAACCTGCTTCTTTTTACCCAAATAAAAGATCTCGAAATTCCGACGATTTTGGTCATCAACATGACAGACCGGATGAAACGCAAAGGAATTTCTCTTGATATTCCGTATCTTGAAAAAGAATTAAAGACCAAAATAGTTTTAGTAAGCACCCGAAAAGGAATTGGAATTGATGAACTGAAAAATCAGATTGTAGATTACAAATCTTTATCAACCGAACCTTGCCTTAACGCTTCAAGCATTGATAAGGAGTATTTTGACAAACTCCGCCATGCCTTTCCAAATCAGTTATTATACAAACTTTGGCTCGTAATTACTCAGGATGTGAATTTCCTGAATTTGGAACGTCAGGAAATAAACAGTTCATTTACAAAATCTCATTCCGAATTAAAACGGATGCAGCAAAAGGAAACTATCAAACGGTATCAGTTTATTAATGATACTTTAAAGATTGGCCAGACAATTGATTCTAAAAACGCTACCGATTTACGTTCGAAACTTGACAGAATCTTAACGCATAAAGTCTTTGGTTATCTGATTTTCTTTGGAATTTTACTGCTGATTTTCCAATCTATTTTTGACTGGTCAAGTTATCCGATGGATTTTATTGATGCTACTTTTGCCGACTTGGCAAACTACTCAAAAGTACATCTTCCCCCGGGAGAATTTACCAATCTGATTAGTGAAGGAATCATTCCCGGAATTGGCGGAATCGTAATTTTTATTCCACAGATTGCCGTTCTGTTCCTATTTATTTCAATACTTGAAGAAAGCGGTTATATGAGCCGTGTGGTTTTTTTAATGGATAAAATCATGCGTCGTTATGGTCTTTCGGGTAAAAGTGTAGTGCCGTTGGTTTCGGGAACTGCCTGCGCTATTCCTGCAATCATGAGCGCCCGGAATATTGAAAACTGGAAAGAAAGGTTGATTACAATTTTAGTCACTCCGTTTATTACATGCTCTGCGCGTTTGCCGGTTTACGCGATTTTAATTGCTTTGATCATTCCGAATAAACGGCTATTTGGTGTTTTCAGTCTGCAAGGGGCAACGTTAATGATTCTGTATCTTTTAGGTTTTGGAATGGCTATTTTTTCGGCCTACATTCTGAATAAAATATTGAAGCTGAAAACAAAATCATATTTCGTGATTGAAATGCCCAATTATAAATTGCCGCTTTTAAAAAATGTTGCGATTAACGTAATTGAGAAAACAAAATCGTTCGTATTTGGTGCCGGGAAAATCATTTTGGCAATCTCAATAATCTTATGGTTTTTGGGGTCACATGGCCCAGGAAGCGATTTCAAAAACGCCCAAAAAATAGTTGAAAAGCAAGTTTACACTGCTCCAATCCCCATAAATCCATCTGTTATTCCTGACAGGGTTTCCGAATATAAGCTGGAGCACTCGTATATTGGGAAAATCGGAAAATCGATTGAGCCCGTGATACAGCCTTTGGGTTATGATTGGAAAATCGGAATTGCCGTAGTCACTTCTTTTGCAGCGCGTGAAGTTTTTGTGGCAACATTGGCAACTATCTACAGTGTTGGAAGTAAAAGTGATGACGATATTACCATCAAAGACAGGATGGAATCTGAAGTACGTGATGATGGAAGCAAAATATTCAGTTTTGCCACAGGTGTTTCCTTATTGCTTTTTTATGCTTTTGCAATGCAGTGTGCCAGCACACTGGCCATAACTAAAAAGGAAACCAACTCCTGGAAATGGCCAATGATTCAGTTATTTTTCATGAGTGGATTTGCTTATATAACCGCGCTGATTGCGTATCAATTCTTGAAGTAAATGGGAACGCAGGAAATATTAATGTATCTCGCTCTGGCAGCAGCTTTGGCTTTTTTAATCCGAAAGTTTTTCTGGAATAAAAAATCAAAGAAAAACTGTGGTGATGACGATTGTGGTTGTCACTAAATAATCTTCACATAAAGATTGGCGGCAATCATATTGGATATTGTAACCGTTTTTCCTCCCACTTTTATCTTCAGTGACAAATCAAATTCTTCTTTTGTCAGAACTTCAATTTTAGACCCTAAATTAATTTGATTCTTGTCTAAGTATTTCAAAAATTGCGAAGATGAATCCTTCACGCCAACGCAAATTCCAATTTGATTCTCATTCAATTCGGCCAACAATAATTTTTCCACTTTATTGATTTTCCCATTGATATCCGGAATGGGATCACCATGTGGATCTTCCGTTGGATTTCCTAAGAAATCATCGAGTTTATTGATGAGTTTCTCCGATTTTATGTGTTCGAGCTGTTCGGCAATATCATGAACCTCATCCCACGAAAAATGTAATTTATCAACAAGGAAAACTTCCCAAAGACGGTGCTTCCTGACAATCATTTTTGCCAAATGGCTTCCTTTTTCAGTCAATAAAACACCTTGATATTTTTTGTAAACTATCAATTCTTTTTCAGCCAATTTCTTGAGCATATCCGTTACAGAGGAAGCCTTGGTTTCCATTTTCTCCGCAATAGCATTGGTGCTGACCTCAGCTCCGGATGATGCCGTGATGTGGTAAATTGTTTTTAAATAATTCTCTTCGGAAAAAGTCATAGTGTTATGTAATCTGATTTAGCCCCGATAGCAGTGGCATCCTTTATACCTGACAGGTTTAAAACCTGACAGGTATAAAGATAAAACGGATAGCGGGAATAGCTTCTAACATTAATTTTTAATAATAAACAAAGGAATGGAAATTTTGTGACGTACATTGTCAACGGTTGTCCCAAATATCAAATCTTTTAGCCCTGAATGCCCGTGTGTTCCCATAATCAGCAAATCATAATTCCCTTCGTTGATGATTTTTGGTATTATTTTTCCGGGCTTGCCAAACCCTAACTTAATATCGATATGAAAACCTCTTTCTTCTAAAAGCATTTTGTATTCCAACAATAGATTCTCGTCGATTGTAGTTTCATGGTCGCTGGTTTTATTTCCGTAAAGCATTGCTCCGACGGTTTCAACAACATGTATCAAAGTATATCTCGTTTCCTTTCCACCGATGTCAAAGGCGTGATTTAATGCTTTTTCATCGGCTTCAGAAAAATCTACCGAAATGGCAATATTTTTATTGTGATAGTTTTCTTTTGTGTTAAGTTTTAAAACTGTATTGTGGGGCGAATGATTATCGATTACATTTTTTGCATTACTGATAAACGGTTTGAAAACTATATATAACAATAATATCAAAAATCCAATTGCCAAAGGAACAACGGTGCACCATAAAATTGTAGGGTTTTCAGAAGATTCGAGCCAATTCTGAATTTCATTAAAAACCAATTTAATGTTCAGCGAAACAATGATTGTGGCAATAACCCAGGAAGCGATTTGTGTTGTGGTACTGATTTCAAAGCCTTTCATTTTTTCTTTATCGCTCACAAAATGTATCAATGGAATGATTGCAAAACCCAATTGAAGACTTAAAATCACCTGACTTAAAATCAGCATTTTCCCGGTAACGCTTTCACCAAAAACAGAAATTACAATCACCGCCGGAATGATGGCTATCAGTCTTGTAATTATTCTTCGTACCCATGGTTGGATGCGTAAATTTAGATAACCTTCCATTACGATTTGTCCTGCCAGGGTTCCCGTTACAGTTGAGCTTTGGCCAGCCGCAATCAGAGCGACTGCAAATAATATCGGTGCCCATTTTGTTCCCAATAATGGTTCTAAAAGCTTGTGCGCATCCTGAATTTCGGCAACTTCAAACATTCCGTTTTGATAAAATACGGCTGCACCCAAAATTAAAATAGCCGCATTTACAAAGAACGCCAGATTCAGTGCAATGGTAGAATCTATAAAGTTGTATTTCAATGCCTGACTGATTCCTTTTTTGCTTCTGTCAAATTTTCGGGTCTGTACTAAAGAAGAATGCAGATATAAATTATGTGGCATGACGGTCGCACCGATAATTCCAATCGCAATGTATAAGGCATTTTCATTTGGTAATGACGGAATCAATCCTGAAGCAATTTTAGCAACCGAAGGTTGTGCAAAAATCATTTCAAAAATGAATGAAAAACCAATGATGAGAACCAAAGCAAGAATAAATGCTTCCATTTTCCGCATCCCTTTATTGATTAAAAACAGCAGTAGAAAAGTATCCAGAACGGTTATCATTACGCCCTGAATCAACGAAATACCAAAGAGTAAATTCAAACCAATTGCCATTCCAAGAACTTCAGCCAAATCACAGGCTGCAATAGCAATTTCGGCCAAAAAATAAAGAATGTAATTTATAAAAGGTGAATACGTTTCGCGCGAAGCCTGCGCCAAATCACGCTGGGTAACGATTCCTAAACGCGCACTCAGGCTCTGAAGCAAAAGCGCCATAATGTTACTCATCAGTAAGACCCAAAGCAACGCATAACCAAACTGGCTTCCTCCGGCAATATCAGTTGCCCAGTTTCCAGGATCCATATAACCAACGCTGATTAGGTAGGCAGGACCAAGAAAGGCAAGGATTTTTCTAAAACCTGATGGCTTGTGCTCGGTCGCAATCGATTCATGCACTTCTTCTAACGATTTACTCATATTAAAAAGATTTCTACAAATATAGAAACATATTTGGTTTAGGTAAATATTTTTTTAGATTTGTCTAAAAATTATTTATGAAATCAATGTTATTTGGTTTTTGTTTTTTGGGATGTATGACAATTGATGCACAGGAAATTGAACCAATTGAATGCGATCGCCCGGACCAAACCGAAACACCGGCAATTGTTCCTAAAGGAATGTTACAGGCTGAAACCGGTTTTACATTTCAAAAAAATGACAATGGCAGCCAAACAAATAGTCTTCCGTCTGTTTTGTGGAAATTTGGCGTAAACGGAAATTTCGAATTGCGTTTGATTACCGAATTTGTTTATGAGAAAATAAACGATGAAAAAATTTCGGGATTTACTCCGGTTTTTATTGGTTTTAAAGCGAAGCTTTGCGAAGAAAAAGGAATAATTCCTAAGACATCTTTCATCGGCCATATCGGTTTGCCAAATGTTGCGTCAACGAAATACAAAGCCGATTTTGTAGCACCCGAATTTCGCTTTACAATGCAGCATACGCTGTCGGACAAGCTTTCCTTAGGTTACAATTTGGGTTGTGAATGGGACGGAATAACTCCCGAAACTACATTTATTTACACATTAACAACAGGATATTCAATAAACCAAAAATTGGGATGCTATGCCGAATTATTCGGCTTTGCTCCTGAACAGGATAAAGCAAATCATAACTTTGATGGCGGATTTACCTATTTGATAAACAACAATTTTATGGTAGATTTGTCTTCAGGAGTTGGTATCACCGATAATGCGCCCGACTTTTATTTGGCGCTCGGTTGTTCGTTCCGTATATAGATGAAGCACTACCATTACATTTTTACAGGTTCAGGGTTATCCGCTTTGATGACCATTTATGAAATGGTGCTTTCCGGGAAATTTGATGATAAAACTATTTTACTCATCGATTCCGATTCCAAAAAAAACAATGACCGAACCTGGTGTTTTTGGGATGAGGAAAATCTGTTTGACGAAATTGTTTCCAAAAAATGGAACTCGGCACTTTTCGCTGATTCAAAATTTGACAGAGAATTAAATCTTGAACCTTATCAATACAAAATGATTAAGGGTTTAGATTTTTATAAATCGGTTTTTGACAGGATTTCCAAACAACAAAACATTCATTTTGCCAATCAGAAAGTTTTGAATTTTCAGGAACTGGGAAATCATTGTGTGGTAAAAACCGATGTGGAAAGTTATACCTGCAACAAGATTTTCAATTCGATTTTTAATCCTGAATTGGTCAAAAATCAAAATAAATATCCATTCCTGCATCAGCATTTTATTGGCTGGTTTATCAAAAGTAAAGAAGCGGTATTCAATGTTGGTTGCGCTACCTTTATGGATTTTTCTGTCGAGCAGAAAGGCAACACAAGATTTATGTATGTTCTTCCAACTTCTCAAACCGAAGCATTGATTGAATATACTTTGTTTTCCAAGGATTTATTAGCAAAAGACGAATACGAAACTGAAATTCAAAACTATATCAATCAATTAGGAATTACGAATTACGAATTACGGGAGAAAGAGCAGGGAAATATTCCGATGACTTCCTATAAATTCTGGAAGAACAACACCAAAAACATCATTAATATTGGCTCGGCCGGTGGTTGGACGAAAGCAAGTACTGGTTTTACTTTTAAAAATACAATTAAAAAATCTAAAGCCTTGGTTCGATTTCTTGAAAACGGCACTTCGACTTCGCTCAGTGTGACAGACTTTAGGAAATTCTACAAACAGGACAAATTCTGGTTTTATGATTTATTGTTTTTGGATGTTTTAAACCGAAGAAATGACAAAGGTTCCGAAGTGTTTTCATCCCTTTTCAAAAAAGGAAATCCAACATTAATCTTCAAATTCCTTGACGAAGAAACTTCATTTTCTGAAGATTTAAAAGTGATATGGAAATGCCCCAAAGGACTTTTCATCAGAGCATTGCTCCAAAGATTTATCGGGCTGCGTTAGGGATTGTAGCATTGTTTGAGTTCTTTTTGCGCAGCAAAAAAACGAGTGCGGAAAGCCCGGCATTGCTGCTAAAAAACATTTCCCTTTTGAAATTGATGTTACCGCAGCAAGGCAACGCTAAAATAGCTATTTGACAATAAAAAATCTTTATGATTTCTTTAAAATTTTAACAGTCAAAACTTTGTAACTTTGTCGCGTAATTTTTAAAATTAAAAGTATGTATCCAGAAGAAATGGTAAAACCAATGCGAGCAGAACTTTCTGAAGCTGGTTTTCAAGATTTATATAAAGCAGAAGATGTAAAAAATGCTATCAAGGCTGAAGGAACAACACTTGTGGTTGTAAATTCGGTTTGTGGCTGCGCGGCAAGAAATGCCCGCCCGGGAGCAAAAATGAGTTTGGAAAGTGCCAAAAAACCCGATCATTTAGTAACGGTTTTTGCCGGCGTTGACAAAGAAGCTGTTGATGCTGCGAGAGAAGAAATGTTTCCGTTTCCACCGTCTTCACCAAGTATGGCTTTATTCAAAAATGGTGAATTGGTTCATATGTTAGAACGTCACCACATTGAAGGCCGCCCTGCGGAAATGATTGCTGAAAATCTTAAAGACGCTTACGCAGAATTCTGTTAAAAAGATAAAATTACAAGAGCCACGAATGCGCGAATAATTAATAAAAAATTCGTGCATTCGTGGCTTTTTTTTAAATTTGTCCCGAATTCTTCCATTTAGAATTCAAAACATTTCTCACTTAAACGTTTATAGCATGCAACTGTACAACACTTTAAGCGCAGAAGAAAGAGCCGAGCTTATTGATCAGGCCGGAAAACAAAGGCTGACTTTGTCTTTCTATGCGTATGCCAAAATTCAAGACCCAAAACAATTTCGCGACGATTTATTCATAGCCTGGAACAAGCTCGATGCTCTTGGGCGAATCTATGTTGCCAAAGAAGGCATCAATGCCCAAATGAGTGTTCCTGCCGAAAACTTTGAAACTTTTCGGGAAACTCTGGAAACCTATGACTTCATGAAGGGCATTCGCCTTAATGTTGCAGTTGAACAGGATGACCATTCATTTTTAAAACTTACCATAAAAGTCCGTAACAAGATTGTAGCCGATGGTTTGAATGATGAAACTTTTGATGTAACTAATATTGGCGTACACCTGAAAGCTAAAGAATTCAACCAAATCTTAGATGATCCCAACACGATTGTAGTCGATTTCAGGAATCATTACGAAAGTGAAATTGGTCATTTTAAAGGCGCGATTACTCCCGATGTTGAAACATTTAGGGAAAGTTTACCAATCATTCACGAGCAATTGAAAGGTCATGAAGAAGATAAAAATCTGGTGATGTACTGCACGGGCGGAATCCGTTGTGAAAAGGCTTCAGCTTTTTTTAAGCATCAGGGATTTAAGAATGTGTATCAGTTGGAAGGCGGAATTATAAATTACGCCAAGCAGATAAAAGAAGAAGGTTTGGAAAGCAAGTTCATCGGTAAGAATTTCGTGTTCGACCATCGCCTTGGTGAAAGAATCACGGATGATATTGTTTCGCAATGCCATCAATGCGGAAAGCCCTGTGACAATCACACCAATTGTGAAAACGAGGGCTGTCATTTATTATTCATCCAATGTGACGAATGTAAAGCTGCAATGGAAAACTGCTGTTCAACAGAATGTCAGGAAATCATTCACCTGCCTTTGGTTGAGCAAGTGAAACTCCGTCGCGGCGTGAAAAACGGTAATATGATTTTCAGAAAAGGAAAATCGGATAAATTAACATTCAAACATTCGGGCGAATTGTCCGATAAATCATTGGCTACTGCCGAGAAAACTAAAGACATTCGTCAGAAAATAAAAATCAAAAAAATATTGATTGGTAAAGCCGAACATTATTATGCTAAAGCAGGAATCGGGCTTTTTATCATAGAAAATCAAGAGTTGTCAGTTGGTGATAAAATATTGATTTCCGGTCCAACTACAGGGAATCAGGAAATTCTCGTTGAAAAAATGTTCGTAAACGGAACCGAAAATAATCTCGCGAAAGTTGGTGATAAAGTAACGATGAATTTACCTTTCCGAATTCGCTTGTCCGATAAATTATATAAGATTTTAGGCTAAAATTACAGCACTTTCAATAATTAAAATCCCAAATTCCAAGCTATTTTATTTTTGGAATTTGGGATTTTTTTATTGGAATTTATTTTTTTAAAATACTATCTTTACCAATTATTCGTTTTTATAAATTATACGTTGCTTTTTGCAACACCAGATATATAATTATGGCTTGTCAAAGTTGTTCAACATCCGATGGCGGTGCGCCAAGAGGATGCAAAAATAATGGGACTTGCGGCACCGATAGCTGCAACAAATTAACGGTTTTCGATTGGCTCGCTAATATGGGTTTACCAAATGGCGAAACTCCTTTTGACTGTGTTGAAGTCCGTTTTAAAAATGGCAGAAAAGATTTTTACCGCAATACCGAAAAATTAACCTTAAGCATCGGAGATGTTGTGGCTACTGAAGCCTCTCCGGGTCACGATGTTGGGATTGTTACGCTTACAGGCGAATTGGTAAAAATTCAGATGAAGAAAAAAGGGGTGAACCATACCAGTTCTGATATTGCCAAAATATACCGAAAAGCTACTCAAAAAGACATTGATATCTGGAGTGAATCCCGTGATAAGGAAGCTGCTATGCAGGTCAAAGCCAGAGAATTGGCAATTACTCATAAATTGGAAATGAAGATTTCTGATGTCGAATATCAAGGAGATGGTTCAAAAGTAATTTTCTATTATACCGCCAACGACAGGGTTGATTTTAGATTATTAATCAAAGATTATTCGCGCGTTTTCAACACCCGAATCGAAATGAAACAAGTTGGTTTCCGTCAGGAAGCATCACGCCTTGGTGGTATTGGTTCGTGTGGAAGAGAATTGTGCTGTTCGACTTGGCTGACCGATTTCAGAAGTGTAAATACTTCGGCAGCGCGTTATCAACAATTGTCTTTAAATCCACAAAAATTAGCCGGACAATGTGGTAAGCTAAAATGCTGCCTCAATTATGAGTTGGATACTTACATGGATGCGCTAAAAGGGTTTCCGGATTTTGAAACCAAATTAAAAACGGAAAAAGGTGATGCCATCTGCCAGAAACAAGACATTTTCAAAGGACTTATGTGGTTTGCCTATACAGACAATTTTGCAAATTGGCATGTGTTGAATATTGAGCAGGTAAAAGAAATTATTGCAGAAAATAAGCAAAACAAGAAAGTGAGTTCGCTCGAGGATTTTGCTATCGAAACAGTTTCCGAGCCTGAAAAAAACTTTACCAATGCTATGGGGCAAGAAAGTTTAACGCGTTTCGACCAGCCAAAAAAGAGCAAAAACAGAAACAGGAATAAAAATAAAAACAAGGTTTCAAGCCAAAATAATAATGCTTCTGAGCAAAAGGCTAATGTTGCGAGACCAAGCCAACCTGAAGCGAAACCAAACCAGAATCAAAATCAGAGCCAGCATAATGGTCAGCGCCATAAGCATAAAAACAAAAAACCTAATAATCAAAAAAAGAATGATGATAAGAAATAGCATCCTCTTTATTTTAATGCTTTTTTTGATTGTTTCCTGTGACAAAAAAAGAGTTTTTGACGAATACAAGTCGGTTGGAAATGCCTGGCACAAAGACAGTATCGTGACTTTTGATTTGCCGAAATTAGACCCTAAAAAGTCGTATAATATGTATGTAAATGTTCGGGATGACGATAGTTACCCGTTCAACAATTTGTTTTTGATTGTTTCTTTGGAACAACCTAACAGACAAATAAAAGTTGATACATTGGAATATCAGATGGCTAATCCGGATGGCACATTGCTTGGTGACGGCTTTTCAGATATCAAGGAAAATAAACTTTTTTATAAAGGCAAAGTAAAGCTTACCCAAAAAGGAATTTATAAAATCCACATCAAACACGCTAACAGGCAAACCGGAAAAATTGAAGGTGTGACTTCACTTTCGGGAATTTCAGATGTTGGTTTCAGAATAGAATCTACAGACTAAAATTATGGCACAAAAGACTAACACAACTATCGTCAAAGACGTAAACTACTATAAAAAGAAATTCTGGAAATTGTTTTTTTATGGATTAGGCGTAATGGCACTGTTCTTTGCTTTGGCATCCTGGGGATTTTTCGGAACTATGCCTTCGTTTGAAGAATTGGAAAACCCTGAATCGAATCTGGCTACTGAAATCATATCGTCTGACGGCGTCACAATTGGTAAGTTTTACAACGAAAACAGAACACCGATCAAGTATGAAGATTTACCGCCAAGCCTTGTAAAAGCTCTGGTTGCAACAGAGGATGAGCGTTTCTATGAGCATTCCGGGATAGATGCTAAAAGAACTTTTGGTGCTGCTTTAAAATTAGGCCGAAATGGTGGAGCAAGTACGTTGACCCAGCAGTTGGCAAAACAATTATTTCATGGTGAAGGCTCTAAATTTTTCCTTTACCGAATGATCCAAAAAGCAAAAGAATGGATTATTGCCATTAAACTGGAGCGTCAGTATACCAAGAATGAAATCATTGCAATGTACTTCAACACAACCGATTTCGTCAATACCGCAGTCGGAATCCGTTCAGCATCCAAAGTGTATTTCGGAAAAGAACCAAAGGACCTGACCATTGACGAATCAGCAATGTTTGTCGGAATGCTGAAAAATCCATCGCTATATAATCCGTTACGCCGTTTGGAAAAAGTACGCGAAAGAAGAAATACGGTTTTGGGACAAATGGTTAGAAACCATATTCTGGATCAGGCAACCAAAGATAAACTGGCTGCCCAGCCAATAGTTTTGCATTTCCATCCTGAAAGCCACAAAGAAGGAACCGCTACTTATTTCCGTGAATTTCTTCGTGAATACATGAAAAACTGGGCTAAGGAAAATAAAAAACCCGATGGCAGCGACTGGGATATCTACAGCGATGGTTTAAAAATTTACACAACTATCGATTCTAAAATCCAGGAACATGCTGAAGAAGCGGTTGCTGCACATATGAAGAATCTTCAAAGAGAATTTTTCGCGCAGCAGAAAGACAATCCAAATGCTCCTTTCTTAAAAATTACTCCGGAAGAAACCAAAAGAATCATGGACAAGGCCATGAAAAATTCAGACCGCTGGCGTGTCATGAAGGATATGGGTAAATCCGATGAAGAAATCATTGCTTCATTTCAGCTACCTACAAAAATGAAAGTCTTTTCTTGGAATGGAGAAATAGACACCATTATGAAACCTATTGATTCCATCCGTTATTACAAACATTTTTTACAAACTGGTCTAATGTCGATGGAACCCCAAACCGGTCACATTAAGGCATGGGTTGGCGGAATCGATTACAAATATTTCCAATACGACCACGTAGGACAAGGCGCCCGTCAGGTTGGTTCGACCTTCAAACCTTTTGTTTATGCAACTGCAATAGAACAATTGGGAATGTCACCATGCGATTCCATCATCGATTCTCCTTTTACAATTCCGGTCGGAAGACATCACGTTACGGCGGATTGGACACC
>DBIH01000080.1 GCA_002296885.1 Flavobacterium sp. UBA807
GTGCTGTCTAAGGTATGGTCAACCAAAACCATATAACCGCCGTACCAAAGCAGAACAGCAATAGTTAATATTCCAAGAAACTCACTCAATGGTGAAGCCAGATTGTTTTTGTTTCCGATGCTGTTGGAAATTCGTTGTAATCTGGAAATAGAATCATTGAATTTTGAAACGAAAATGTTTTCTGCATTATAGCTTTTTACGACTTTCATTCCGCCCAGCGTTTCATCTAAAATCGAAATAAAATAACCGGTTTCCTGTTGCGCTTTCTTCGATTTGGATTTTAAGTTCTTCCCAATTCTTGAAATGATAAGCCCTGAAATTGGAATGAAAACAAATACAAAAAGCGTCAGTTTTGCACTGATTGCCAGCATCGCAATAATAGAAAAAATGATGGTAAGTGGCTCACGCACCACCAATTCCAATACCTGAAAAAAGGAATTCTGGACTTCGTTGATATCGCCAAGCATCCTCGACATTACATCACCTTTTCGTGCATCGGAATAATAGGAAACAGGAAGATGAATAATCTTTTGATATAACTTTTCTCTTAAATCTTTTAAAACTCCTGTTCGCAATCGCGTAACATGATGTGAAGCCAGATAATTGAAAAAGTTTTTTAATAGGAAAGTTGTAATCACTATCGAAACTACAAACAATAAGGCATATTGCGGACCATTGTCATTTGATAATTTCGTGATATAATAATTCAGTAAGTCATTTCCATAAGCTCCGGCTTTTCCAATAGTTGTGTAAACCGGTTTTACAGTTACCTGTGGTGCCTGTTTGAAAAGAACCTTCAGAGTTGGAATTATCGAAATCATCCCAAGTGTTGAAAACAAAGCATAAAAAATATTATACACAATGTTCAATACAACATGACGATTGTATTTTTTTACAAAAGGAATGAGTTTTTGGAGATTATTATCCATTAGTTCAATTGCATTTCAGAAATTATGTTTGCGATCTTAGTGTCTAAAACTGCTTCAGCAGCAGGTATTTCATTAATGCTTTCAATAGCAACATTGACACTGAAATAGAATTTTATTTTTGGCTCAGTTCCACTTGGACGGGCACAAATTTTCGAACCATCTTCCAAATAATAAATCAAAACATTTGATTTTGGAACTAACAAAGTTTCAGTTTCGTTTGTCAGCAAATTTTTAGCGGTTGAGTTTTGATAATCTTCAACCATGAGCACACGCTGCCCATTGATTTCACTTAATGGGTTTTCCCGCAAATCAATCATCATCTGCTTGATTTCGTTGGCACCATCGATTCCTTTTTTTGTTAATGAAATCAGATGCTCTTTATAGAAACCAAAGTCAACATACATCTGCTCCATTTCTTTATAAACCGAACTTCCTCTTTCCTTAGCCTGCGCTGCAATTTCACACATCAATAAAATTGCACCAATCGCATCCTTATCGCGAACAGCATCACCAACCATAAATCCGAAACTTTCTTCGCCGCCGCCGATAAATTTCAGTTCAGGGAAGTCACGGATGAATTTGGCAATCCATTTGAATCCGGTCAGACCAACTTTGCATTCCACATTATAAGCCGATGCCAATTCCAACATCATTGGTGTTGAAACGATGGTTGAACCGATAAATTGTTTGCCATCGATTTTTCCGGCTTTTTTCCATTGATCCAAAAGATAATGCGTCATCACAACCATAGTCTGGTTTCCGTTCAGTAACTGCATTTCACCTTTATTATTTCTAACGGCAACACCAAGTCGGTCGCTGTCAGGATCGGTTCCGAAAACAATATCAGCATTGATTTTATCTGCCAAAGCCAAAGCCATAGTTAAAGCTTCCGGCTCTTCAGGATTTGGAGAAACAACTGTCGGGAAATCACCATTAGGTTCGGCTTGTTCGGGAACAATATTTACATCGGTATAACCTGCTTTTTCCAATACTTTCGGAACCATTTTAATTGAAGTTCCGTGAAGTGAAGTGTAAGCAATCCTTAAATTTTTTCGGGCTTCCGCCGATGTGTTAAAGGTTGCATTTTCTACAGTAGATTTGGCAAAAGCTTCATCAACAGCAACATCAATATATTCAATTAAGCTTTCATTCGTGTCAAACTTGATTTCGTTGTATTTTAATTTTTCAATAACCTGAACAATTTCAGCGTCATTAGGAGGTACAATTTGTCCGCCGTCCTGCCAGTATACCTTGTAACCGTTGTATTCAGGAGGATTATGAGAAGCTGTAAGGACAATTCCGGCATGGCAATTTAAATGTCTGACAGAGAAAGATAATTCCGGAGTTGGGCGCATTTCGGAAAATAAATACACTTTAATTCCATTTGCCGAAAAGACATCAGCCACAACTTTTGCCAGCGTATTGCTGTTGTGACGGCAATCGTAGGCAATGGCAACTTTCAATTGTTCGTCCGGAAATTGTTTTTTCAGATAATCTGATAAACCCTGCGTGTTTTTTCCAAGCGTATATTTGTTGATACGATTGGTTCCTACACCCATTATTCCGCGCATTCCGCCAGTTCCAAATTCAAGATTTTTATAAAAACTTTCTTCAAGATTTTTGGGTGATGAAGTCATCATTTCGGTTATTTCATCCTGCGTCTTTTGGTCAAATGTTGGGGTAAGCCATTCGTTTACTTTGTCTAATATATTTTTTTCGATATGCATATTCTTGATTTTAATTCTTGTGTGAATTGCAATTACAAATTCACTTCTTTAGAAATTTTATAACGTTCTTCGTTGTTTTTTGTTCTTAAAATTATTTCACCCAAAAATCCGGCTAAAAATAACTGTGAACCAATGATCATGGCAGTTAAAGCGATGTAGAAAAGAGGATTTTCGGTTACCAAAATGGTTGGCACATCAAATACAAACAGCTTCAATAGTTTGATTGCAATAATCAAAAAGGTTGAAATAGATCCGATGATAAACATGATTACTCCAAGTGCGCCGAAAAGATGCATTGGGCGTTTTCCGTATTTTGATAAAAACCAAATCGTTATCAAATCGAGGAAGCCATTTATGAATCGGTTCATTCCAAATTTTGATTCGCCATATTTCCGGGCCTGGTGAATGACAACTTTTTCTCCAATTTTTGGAAATCCTGCGTTCTTGGCTAAAACAGGAATATATCGGTGCATTTC
>DBIH01000064.1 GCA_002296885.1 Flavobacterium sp. UBA807
CAATTCGGCTTCGCCTCGGGTGGTTGGTTATAAAAAAGTTAGTTGGTTACTTTTCAAATTGTTTCAGTGTTTTGATAATGATAGCAACGCAATCCAATAACTGCTCTTCATTCATTACCAATGGTGGCGCAAAACGGATAATATTTCCGTGGGTTGGCTTAGCCAACAAACCATTTTCTGCCAGTTTCATACAGATATTCCAAGCTGTATCGCTTTCTTCAGTATCATTGATTACCACAGCATTCAGCAATCCTTTGCCACGAACCAAAGTTGCAATGTTAGAGGTTTCAACGTATTTACCGATTTCAGTGCGGAAAATCTTTCCTAAACGTTCTGCATTTTCAGCGAGTTTTTCATCTTTCACCACATCAAGTGCTGCAATAGCTACTGCTGCCGCAACCGGATTTCCTCCAAAAGTTGAACCGTGTTGTCCCGGTTTGATTACATTCATAACCGAATCATTTGCCAAAACTGCTGAAACAGGATACGCGCCACCAGAAATAGCTTTCCCAAGAATCAAAATATCCGGCTGCACATTTTCGTGATTTACAGCTAATAATTTTCCGGTACGTGCAATTCCGGTTTGTACTTCATCGGCAATAAACAACACATTATTGGCTTCGCACAGAGCTTTGGCTTTCGCCAGATAACCTTCGGTTGGAACATAAACTCCGGCTTCACCCTGAATTGGTTCTACTAAGAAACCGGCAATATTTTTTGAGGATGCGATTGCTTTTTCCAAAGCATCAATATCATCGTAAGCAATTTTTATAAATCCGGCAGTGTAGGGCCCAAAGTTCTTACGCGCATTTTCATCGTTAGAGAATGAAATGATTGTCGTAGTCCTTCCATGGAAGTTTCCGTCACAAACGATTATTTGTGCTTCATTTTCATTGATTCCTTTCTTTTCGTAAGCCCATTTGCGGCAAAGCTTTAAAGCAGTTTCAACCGCTTCGGCTCCCGTATTCATTGGCAATACTTTATCGAAACCGAAATATTTGGTAATGTATTCTTCGTAAACTCCCAATTTATCATTGTAAAAAGCTCTCGATGTAAGCGTTAATGTTTGCGCCTGTTCCATCATCGCACCAACGATTTTTGGATGACAGTGCCCCTGATTAACTGCCGAATAAGCTGAAAGGAAATCGTAATATTTTTTTCCTTCTACATCCCAAACATGCACCCCTTCTCCTCTACTCAATACTACCGGTAACGGATGGTAATTGTGTGCACCATACTTGTTTTCTAAAGCTATTGCTTCGGCCGAACTCATTTTTTCTAAAACTGACATAATTTTTCTTTTTTAATCCTAAAGTCAAGGATTTTTTATAAAATATCAATTCCTTCTTATTGGAGAGAAATCATCCATAGTTGAAGCAAAAGTATAATTTAATTATGAATTATGAATTATAAGTTATGAGTTGTAAATTCTAAAGTACTCATGTGGAGTGTTTTTTACAATTATGCATGTTGCCCAACTCAAAACTTATAATTCATAACTCATAACTATTTTTTATTCTCAATCCTGTTCAGTATATCATTCATCATTTCAATCTGAACTTTCTGGATTTCTATCAATTCTTGTTGCTGGTGCATGATTAAATGGTCTAACTTGTCATCAAGCATCCTGATTTCCAATTCTGATTTCAGATTAATCATATAATCTTTCTTGGCGCGTTCGCGGTCCTTTTCTTCCTGACGGTTCTGGCTCATCATGATTATTGGTGCCTGCAGTGATGCCAGACAGGATAAAATCAAGTTCAGCAGTATAAACGGATAAGGGTCGAATCCTTTGTTCATCAGAATATAAACATTGGTGCCAATCCAAATCATTATGAAAATAAAGAATGATATGATAAACGGCCAGCTTCCTCCAAAATCGGCCACACTATCCGCCAGTCTCTGACCAAAAGTCCGGTTGTCGGGTTCGTCCTCAACTTTGCTGACTAAGGACTTGTCATCTGTCAGTGCTTTGATTACATTTTTATGCAAATCATTCAGCTCGCCGACCTCCGATTGTAAAAACTTTGAAATATACTTTTCCCGATAGACATTTAATTCTCCAACTGTTATTTCTTTGGACATATCCAAATCGGGATGATCCTCTTTGATTAGATTGAGTATGGGAACCCGAATGCTTTTACAGGAAACTTTATCTGTTTCAGGAGCCTCTAATCCTGAGATGGTGCTTTTGAAGGTGGCTTTCGAACTCATTTTAAAAGTGTTTATGCTAATTTCAATAAAAAAAACCTCATTCCGTAAATGAAATGAGGTTAGTTATTATAGTAGTTATTAACTATTTTAAGGTAGCCGATGAGGTAATTTCGGTGTTTAGCAATCTCGAAATCGGGCAGTTTTTCTCTGCTTTGGTAACCAGTTCCTGAAACGCATCATTTGATATTCCGGTAATTTTTGCATCAACAGTTAAATGCGAACTCACAATGGTCCCGTTTTGAAAATCGATATCGCATCTGGTTTGAATACTTTCAATTTCAAATCCTGCTTCGGTGATAAAAGCCGAAAGCTGCATAGAGAAACAGCCCGAATGTGCAGCAGCAACCAATTCTTCAGGATTGGTTCCTACGCCTTCTTCAAATCGGGAACCGAAAGAATATTGGGTATTGTTTAATACGGTGCTTTGGGTAGAAATTGTTCCTTTTCCTTCTTTAATGGAACCTTTCCAGACTGCGGTTGCATTTCTTTTCATAATAATGTGTTGTTTAAAATTCGAACGTAAATTTAAGAATAGAATTCTTAACTGAGGTTACAGAATTGTTGTTTATTTTAAATTATAAATTTTGAATTTTAAAATATCCTTATTTTAAATTATTAATCAATCATTTAAAATTTAGAATTACTTCGTCAACTCGCTATGCTCGGGTCAAAATTTAAAATAATTTTACCCAAACATCTCAAGCAACTTATTCACCGTATTCCAATTGCGCGTGGTAGAAATAACGTTCATGCTCTTTTCGATCCACTTATTATCGAGTTTGGTATTTGCCGGAGATGAGAAGTATTTGAGGTAAATGCGTTTGCCATCCAACTGTATTTTATCCGGTTCGATAAAGTTTAGATTGAGTTGTGTTATCATTTGGTCGGGTACTTCGGCAGAAACAAACGAAACATACAGCTTCTTCAAATCGACACCTTCTTCATCCAAAAAACGGTTCCGCTCCAGACATTGCAATAAATCTTCCTTGCCAATTATCAGCACCGGAACATCATGTCCAAAAGAACCCAAAATGGCTTTTCGGATATTCTCCGCAACAACATTCGGGTTTACTTCATCGGTAGCAACAAAAACATTCCCCGACTGGATATACGTGCGCACATTAAGAAAACCAACACCTTCAAGGCTACGTCGCAAATCTTCCATTTTGATAAGTTTATGTCCCGAGACATTGATTCCGCGAAGAAGGGCTAAGTGGGTGGTCATGGTTGCTTATTTCTGTTAAAAATAAGCGTTTTTCCTGAATACGGAAAATAAAAACAAGCAATTGCGCGAAACTGCTGTTAGTTACAGTGAAAGTAATCACTTCTTCTCAAACTCTTCTTCAATATTTTCACGCAAATCGTAAAGCAGCCATTCTTTGTTAAGAATTGCACCTTTTTCCTTTTTTAATAATTTAAGGAAGTCATTTACTCCCAATGGTTCATTGCCATTGCCATGTATTAAAACTATATCTCCATTCTTTGCATTTTGCCCTTTTGCCAACCATGCATCGCTGCCAATAGGTATTAGCCCGTAATTAGTTACTTCATCAACTAACGAACTGTCTGATACCAATCCCGGAAAGCGGAAAAAAGCAGAAAACAATATTTTGTTTTCAAGTAGGCTTTTTTCCAACGTTAGGATTTCAGCCTCGATACTCGTATTTGGTTCAAGTAGGAAATTTTTTTGAAGTGGGAGTTTGGGATCATATTTATGATTATAAGTATGGTTAATCCAAATGATATTTATCATGCCAGACTTTATCATTTCTTTAAGCCACTGAATGTCGTCAGGATGTGAGTTTAAAAATCTTCCAGTTATAGATAATGCAATAGGCTCGGGGGTTTTCATCTTTTTGAATTCTTCGGCAATTGATTTAAAAATAACTCTGTCTAACGGCTTGTGTGAAGGGCATAAATCAATTGTTAATGCAATTCCTTTTTCATTGGAATATCCGTGTTGAATTCCAGCATCCTGAAGTTGAGATGATTGCTGTTTAGCAAAATTTACAGCTTTTATGTATGCAGTATTTTCATACTGACTTAAGATTTCTTCCCAGGTTTTGGAAGTTGCAATTACTTTTTCTGTAGGGATTATATATGTTTTTAAGTCATTAAAATCGACTGCTATATAAAAGTGTTTATTTAGGCTTACATAGGAACGAATTATGCATACATCTACTTCATTGTATTTTCCTGTAGCAAAATACCTTTGATAATTATTTATAGAACAGTTCTGAGCAATGGAACTAATCGCATAAAATGAGAATAGAAATAAATAAATTTTCTTTAAGTCTTTTCTAAAAAGTTTCATTTAGCGTTAGATTATTGAACCGGCGTAAAGCTTGACTATAACGTGCGACTACTTTGCGATGTAGCGGCAATTTACGAAAAAAGTTGATATGAAAGGGAGATTGGAAAATACTTCGGATTTTCAACAGAAATGTACGCAAGCCATTATACAAAACCGCGTTAGAACTCGTTTCTATATATCAACTTTTAATGTTCAGGTTTCAAAAAATATGTTACTGTCGTTACTGTTCCTTTAAATCTGTCTTTTGTGTCAGTGATTAGAAACCATTTCCTATCTAATTCATTCTCATTGAGAGAAATTCTCAATTCTGAATCTGAATTTTCAGGAACAACTAAATAGTATTGTTTTGCTTTTGGGGAATCCAAAGTCATTTTTACTTTTAAATTTGAAACATTACCATTGATATCCATAACGATTAATGAGTCACTAATTGATACTTTACCTTTCAGTTTAATAATTTTACCCGATGCTAATACCTTGTCAAATTTAAAATTTTGTGAAAAACAATTAATACTCAATAATGTAAATAGTAAAATATGGTTTCTCATACTTTCGAATTTTCAATTTATGTTAGTAAATTTTAATTTATTAATAGAAGTTTTTTTCTATGACGTTTCCTGTAATTTGGGCTAACTTATTTATACCGAATAATTTTCACTCACAATATCCACAATATACTAATTCCTACAAAAACTGTTAAAACTTAAAGTTTCCATTTTCAGAGAACTTCACATTAAGCCATAAAAAACCAACCCACTTTGGGTTAACATCTATCAAGTATATTGAATACTATTCTATCTAAAAGTATAACCCATTCCAAACGAAAAGACCGAATTTTTTATTATCTGTTCACTCCCATTTGAGTAAACCATAGCTGGTCCTTTAAGCACTTTAATCATTCCTGCTGTATATCTTCCGCTAAAATTTATACCATTCTCAAATTCATAGCCCAAACCAAAGTTTAAGCCTAAATCAAATTTGCTTGCTTTGGCATCAATATTATTTTCAGCAAAGAAATCATCGATATCATAAGTGAAACTTTGCCCGTTAGCTTCTCCTTTAAGCTTTTTGGAAACTATAAAACCAAGTTGTGGTCCAAATTCAACATTAAACGCTTTAGTTGGATAGTATTTAAGCATTAAAGGCACTGCAAAATAATCAAACATAAAAGTCAGTTTTACAGGAGTACCATTGGAATCCTGATTTGCAATTGCTCCTTGTGATGTATAAAGCAATTCCTGTTGAAAGGCAAATTTCTTTGCAAACTTATAATTCAGGTAACCACCAATATTAATACCTGTGCGTGATGATACGCTTGTTGAAGGATCATCCAAATTACTAAGTGTTGCAAAATTAATTCCCAGTTTAAGCCCAAACTTTACAGAAGTTGATGCTGATTTCGAAGCGCTTCCTTGCTGCGCTATACATAGGCTAAAGACCAATAATGTGGCTGTTAAAAAAAGATTTTTCATGTTTGTTTTGTTTTTAGAGTTAATGCTAAAATACCTTATTTTGTTTAAAATGCAAATTAATACTACAAAATATAAGTAATGTAAATACTTTGAAACTCCGCAACTTTGCCTCTTTGCAACTTAATAAACATTCCCTACTTTTGCGCCATGGGAAGAAAACAAACCAACAAAGTTATTTTTGAAAATGTAACGGTTCTTGACGCCGGCGCCAAAGGCGTATCGGTAGCCAAAGCCCCTGAAGGCCAGGTTATCTTTATACCCAATGTCGTTCCCGGCGATGTGGTGGATGTACAGACACTCAAAAAAAGAAAATCCTATTTTGAAGGCAAGGCAGTAAAATTTCATTCATATTCTGAAAACAGGACGGAACCGGTTTGCCAACATTTTGGTGCCTGCGGCGGTTGCAAATGGCAAAACATGAAATATGAACAGCAGTTGCATTACAAGAATCAGGAAGTGTATAACAACCTGAAACGCATTGGCAAAATTGAACTTCCCGATTTTGAGCCCATATTAGGTTCAGAAAAACAATTCTTTTATAGAAATAAAATGGAGTTCGGGTTTTCGGACACGCGTTGGTTAACTGACAAAGAAATCAAATCGGACGATGATACCTTAAGTAAAAAACCAGCCCTTGGTTTCCATATTCCGAGAATGTGGGACAAAATATTGGATATTGAAAAATGTCATCTTCAGGAAGATCCGTCAAATGCTATCCGAAATGAAATCAAACGTTTTGCTGTTGAAAACAACATGACATTCTTCAATGCAAGAAATCACGAAGGTTTGCTGCGTACACTAATGATTCGAACCGCATCAACAGGTGAAATCATGGTTTTAATCCAGTTTTTTGAAGAAGACAAAGCACAACGCGAGTTATTATTGAATCACATAGCAGAACAGTTTCCACAAATTATTTCACTGCAATATGTCATCAACAGCAAAGCCAATGATACGCTGTATGATCAGGATATTAAACTCTACAAAGGGAGAGATTACATATTGGAAGAAATGGAAGGTTTGCATTTCAGCATTAATGCCAAATCATTTTATCAGACAAATTCCGATCAGGCATTCGAATTATATAAAATCACACGCGAATTTGCCGGTTTGACTGGTAATGAAATCGTTTATGATTTATACACCGGAACCGGAACCATTGCGCAGTTTGTTTCCAAACAGGCAAAAAAAGTAATCGGTGTTGAAGCCGTTCCTGAAGCTATTGCCGATGCAAAGGAAAATGCAAAGCGCAACAACATCACTAACTGTGAATTTTATGTTGGTGATATGAAAAATGTATTCAACGATACTTTTATAGCGAAACATGGACAACCTGATGTTATCATCACCGATCCGCCACGAGACGGAATGCACAAAGATGTTGTGGAGCAGTTATTAAAAATTGGTGCCGATAGGATTGTGTATGTAAGCTGCAATTCGGCTACACAAGCAAGGGATTTGGCACTGATGAATGAGATGTACAAAGTAAAACGGGTCCGCCCCGTTGATATGTTTCCGCAAACGCATCATGTGGAAAATGTTGTACTTTTGGAAAAACGATAAACAATTACGAATTTCAAATTACGAATTACGAATTATACTATGAAAAAGATACTGTTGCTGCTTTTACTTGCCATCACTTTCTCAAGTTGTGAGAAAGACGATATCTGCACTGAAGAGACTACGCCCCGACTGGTATTGGAGTTTTATGACATTTCAAATCCATCGAACTTGAAAAATGTGGTTAACCTAAAGGTAAAAGCTGTTGGTGTGACTGACGATTTAGGTACTTATAACGGAGTAAGCAAAGTAAAGTTGCCTTTGAAAATAGACGGTACTACTACTAAATACAGCTTGGTTCTAAACAGCACAAGCTCTACCTTTTACAACGAGGATTTTCTTCAGTTTGATTATGCGACCCATAACGTTTACGTTTCAAGGGCCTGCGGTTACAAAACCACCTTTACCCTCAATAGTCCTAATGGTGTGACTAAAACAGATGCAGCAACACCGGATGGATTTTGGATACAGCAAATCAACGTTCAAACCACAAACATTGAAACCGAAAATGAAACACACATCAAGATTTACTTTTAGTATTTGCCTGATATTGCTTTCATTGACAGGCAATGCACAGGAAAAACCAACAACTGGAACCACTCAGGGTAAAGCCGAACAAAGTCAGACTAAAAAAGATAGCATTTCGCCCAAAAAAGAGCGCTATGGCCTACGTGTTGGAGTTGATTTGTTTAAACTCACAAGATCATTTTATGAAAAAGATTATCGTGGTTTAGAACTTGTTGGCGATTATCGTTTAACGCGCAGGCATTATTTAGCAGCTGAAATCGGTAATGAAAACAAGACCGTTGATGATGACCATCTCAACTTTACTACCAAAGGAACCTATCTTAAAGCTGGTTTTGATTACAATACCTATCAGAACTGGCTCAACATGGAAAACATCATATCAGTAGGATTGCGTTATGGTGTGAGTAGTTTCAGCCAAACGCTTAACAGTTTTCAAATTTACAATCCGAATCCGTATTTTGGCGAAGCACCTGTGATACAGTCGGGTCAGGAATTCAAAGGATTATCAGCACAATGGGTAGAAGTTGTTGCCGGTGTTAAAACTGAAGTATTTAAAAATATCTTCGTTGGTTTCAGTATCAGGCTGAATCGCATGATTTCTCAAAAACTGCCTGACAATTTCGATAATCTTTACATTCCGGGCTTCAACAGAACTTATAACGGAGACTTTGGTGTTGGCTTTAATTATACCGTTTCTTATTTCATTCCATTATATAAATCAACTGTAAAGGCAAAGGATAAAACTGAAAAAAAAGATAAAAGAGAGAAGAAGAAAAAGAAATAATCAATTCTTATTTTATCTCTTTAACTCCCTTTAAAAACATCCATTTCATAAAGAGCTTTTCGCCATCACGAGTCTGGGCTGCCTGAAATTTTGGAGCTAATATGGTTGATATAACAAAAGCTGTAATTGGAATAAAATAACCCGTTAATGTTAATCCGCCATAACGCTGGATTAAATAATATGAAGGAAGGAAGAACAAGGCAAAGCCAATAAAATTATACAGTAAGGCTTTTGTTTTCTTAGACATGATTTTCAGATAAATTATTTGTTGCCAAAGATAATTAAATCATCAGGTGTAATTTTAAGAAAACTTTAAAAATTCATTACTCCATTTTTTTATTAAATAGATTATTTTTGGTTTTCTAAAATCATTTAAAGAAATTCATGAAGAAATTACTACTTACAGCAGTCATTTGTTTGTCTTCTTTTTTTGCAGTTGCGCAGTCGGGATATGAAATCACAATCAACTTAAAAAATTGTAAAGATTCTTTAGCCTATCTTACTTTTTATCAGTTTGACAAAACATTAATCAAAGATACATGTACTACCATTAAAGACGGTAAAATAGTTTTTAAGGGAAAAAAGAAACTTGAAAAAGGCATTTATTCTTTAGTCAGCCAAGGAAAAGCCATTTACTTTGATTTCTTTGTTGATGACAATAACCAAAAACTGGAAATGAAAAGCGAGGCAAGCCCAAATCTTGCTAAGGAATTAACTGCAATGAATTCACCTGAAGAAAATGAATTCTTTAGGTATGTCGAATTTATCAACGGAAAAAACAAAGATTTTCAGACCTTTAAGCAAAATGCAAAACTGCTTACTAAAAAAGACAGCCTTGCTCTGACCCGAAAGCAAAAGGATATTGAAGATGAAATTCACGTTTATGAAGAAAAGTTCTTCGAGAAGCATAAAGGCACTTATATTGGTGATGTGATGAATCTTAAGCTTGAAAAAACACTAAAAAACATTCCTAAAGCTTCAAACGGCAGACCAGACAGCATTGTGGCCTATCAATATTACAAAAAGCATTATTGGGATAATGTTGATTTTAAGGATGATGGCACAATGCGGAATCCTTTTTTCCATGTTAAAGTGAAAAATTATTTTGATAATGTCGTAGTTAAACATCCCGATTCTGTTAGTGTTGAAATTGACAAAATGCTTGATAAAACCGACCAAAAAAGTTTGATGTTTAAACTTTTGCTGGCGCATTTCACCTATACTTATGAAACATCAAAGTTAATGGGATTTGACAAAGTATTCGTGCACATGTCTGACACTTATTTTAAAACGGGCAAAGCCGACGGAATATATGATGACCCTGATGTTGTTCAGAAAATTATCAAACGTGCCGATAAATTAAAGCCATTACTTATTGGAAGTGGCGCTCAGGATTTGTTTATGATAAAAGCCGAAGATTTCGGCAAAATGAAAGCAATGGGATTTGAAGATGCCAAAAACAGTGAAGAAATGACCAACGTTTATTATAAAAATGTAGACACGGTCAGCAAAATGTATGTCAAATTAAGTGATGTAAAAGCCGATTATACTGTGCTTCTTTTTTGGGATGTTGATTGCAGTCATTGTCAAAAAGAAGTTCCGAAACTGCTTGATGCATACAACGAATTGATTAAGGAAAAAAAAGACATCAAAGTCTATAGCGTTTACATGCAGCATGAAGGTGAAAAATATTTAAAGTATATTGACGAGCATAAACTACCTTGGATAAATGTTTATGATGGCGCGCATTACAATAATGCCGTAGAAAAATACGACGTTTATTCAACTCCTGTGATTTATGTTTTAGATAAGAACAAAATAATCAAGGCAAAACGTATTGATGCTGATCAGTTAAAAACGATTATCAACGCTATTGAAAGCGAAAACAAAAAAAAATAATTATATTAGCATAAAATATTATGAAAATGAAACACAGTTTTAGATTAGCTTTTTTACTTCTGTTTTTTATATCGTTAAACTCATTTGCGCAAACTGCCGCTCAGGTACTGGCGCAAAACGGTTTGAATAAAGCCACAGCCAATGATCGCGAAGGTGCCATTGTTGATTATACAAAATCTCTTGAACTGGAGCAAAACCCTGAAGTTTATTACAAAAGAGCTATTGCTTACATGCAGACAAGACAATTTGCTAAATCGCTTGAGGATTTTGATAAAGCAGCTACTCTAAAAAAAGAAGATACTGATTTTTTCTTTTTGAGAGGCAAAGTAAAATCGATACTAAAAGACTATAAAGGGGCAATCCAGGATTATGACAATGCTATCAAATTTAAAGCAGATAATGGTGAAGCCTATTTCTTCCGTGCGTTATCAAAAATTGAGTTAAAAGATAATGTTGGTGCCTGTAAAGATCTTAAAAAGGCTGTTGATTTAAAGTATGATAAAGCGTTGAGTACTCTACAAAGTAATTGTAAATAAAATTTAAAGATAAAATGAATCCGGATTATTAGTTTTCCGGATTCCTATATTTTCCTTTCTTACTTCCTTCATACATTTCGTATTTCACCAAACGTGCTTCCAGACTTCCATTAAAAAGCTTGATTTTTCGTGATGGGCGAAGGCCTACAAACTTTAGTGCTTCAAGATTGGCTGTGATAAACCAGGCATTGGTATTTGGGTAATTATTTTTTAAGGTGTCTCCTAATTCTCTGTAAAAACGTTCCAATTCTATATTCAGACGTTCTCCGTAAGGTGGATTGAAAACCATGTGCAACGGTCCTACATTTTCTTTTTTACTGTCAAAAAAATCACCCTGCATGATGCTTACATAATCTTCAAGATTGGCATTCATGATATTATCCTTAGCTTTTTGAACGGCACTTGGGGCTTTGTCATAACCAATAATCGTATGATGGAATTCTTTCGTACGTTTCATTAACGAATCGATAATTTGGTCGAACAAATCATTATCCCAGTCGTTCCATTTTTCGAAAGCAAATTCCTTCCTGTTGATATTCGCAGGAATATTACACGCAATCATTGCCGCTTCAGCCAACAATGTACCCGAACCACACATTGGGTCAAGAAAATCACAGCTTCCATCCCAGCCCGAAAGCAAAAGCATTCCCGCCGCCAGAACTTCATTAATCGGAGCAATATTCGTTGCAGTCCTGTAACCGCGATGGTGCAATGAAGCTCCCGATGTATCAAGAGATACCGAACATTGGTCTCTGTCAATGTGAATATTGATTCGTAAATCAGGGAAATCTTTATCAATACTCGGGCGTTGTCCGGTCTTCTCCCTAAACTGGTCCACAATAGCATCTTTTGCTTTTTGTGAAACAAATTGTGAATGCTTGAAATTATCGGAGTGAACAGTAGAATCAATTACAAAAGTCTGACTTTCATTAAGGTATTTCGACCAGTCAATTCCCTGAATTCCTTTATACAAACTCTGGTCATTGAAAACCCTGAAATGATAAATTGGTTTTAGTATTTTTAATGCTGTACGTAACGATAAATTGGCTTTGTACATAAAGCCTTTGTCGCCTTTAAAACTAACGGCACGCGTTCCAATCTCAACATCCTGTGCGCCTAACTGTTGCAATTCTTTTGCTAATATTTCTTCAAAACCAAAAAAGGTTTTGGCAATCATTTTAAAATTCTCCATGATCAATTGTAATTCCAACGCTATATTTGGAATTCATCGGCAAAAATACACTAAATTTGCATGTTCAGAATTCATTTGAAAAGAATAAATGTCAGAAGCAATAAAATCAAAAAGCAAAGATTCAAATACTTGGTATTCTTCGTGGTTTGATACCCCTTATTACCACATACTTTACAAAGACAGGAATTATCGTGAGGCACAGATCTTCATGGATAATCTCACGCATTATCTAAACCTGCCTGAGAAAGCAAAAGTACTTGACCTTGCTTGTGGAAAAGGACGTCATGCCATCTATTTAAATCAATTAGGATTTGATGTCGTTGGGGCCGATTTATCCGAAAACAGCATTGCCGAGGCTAATAAAAATGCAAATGACACACTGCATTTTGTAGTTCATGACAAACGCGAACCTTTCGAACAAAAGTTTGACGCCATCTTTAATCTGTTTACCAGTTTTGGTTATTTTGAAAATATTGATGATGACATCAAAACGTTGCGTGCTATCAAGGAAAGCCTTTCGGAATATGGCTTTGCCGTAATTGATTTTATGAATTCGCATCACGTAATAGACAAATTAATTCCTGAAGAAACCAAGATGGTTGATGGTATTACATTCCATATCAAACGGTTTGCAATTGATGGTTTTATCATCAAGGAAATTGATTTTGAAGTCGATGGAAAAAAATATCACTTTACCGAAAATGTGAGAGCGTATACATTGGAAGATTTCCAAAAAATGATGAATGAAGTTGGGATTTATCTGCTGGATACTTTTGGTGATTATAAACTAAAAAAATACCACAAGAACACCAGCGAACGACTAATAATGATATTCAAATAATGAATTATTTATTACCCTTACTTTCAGTACTTATCGGCTATTTAATTGCTGTTGGACTTAAACCAAAAGTAAAGCAGAATTTAAAACTTTTATTAGCTTTTAGTGGTTCGTTTTTATTGTCATTAACCGTCATGCATTTACTGCCGGATTTGTATGTTCATCATACAGCCGGACAATTGAATATTGGAATTTTTATAATGATTGGAATCCTTTTCCAAATCATTTTGGAGTTCTTTTCCAAAGGTGCCGAACACGGTCATGTTCATGGACATGATAAAATGACTCAGATGCCATGGTTATTGTTTGTCAGTTTATGTATCCATGCTTTGCTGGAAGGATTTCCCGTTGGGCATCATCATGATTTGGCTTATGGAATTGCGATTCACCACTTGCCTATCGCCATTATCTTAACTACATTTTTCATTCATGCTGAGTTGAATAAAACAGCGTTGTTTTTCTTTATGCTAACCTTTGCCTTAATGACACCGCTTGGAACATATGTCTCGGGCTGCTTCCCGATACTGAATCAGTATTATATACAGATAACAGCCGTTGTCATTGGAATCCTGTTCCATATTTCGTCAACCATAATCTTTGAAAGCAGCGAAGGACACAAATTCAATATTGCTAAAGTTTCTATGATTATTTTAGGGATAATGTTAGCAAGTTTTTTATAAAGCTATAAACAATACATTTTTTGTAACTTTGACACGAGCCGCCAGGCGAACTGATGGAATAAACTGTGCAACTTTGCTACTACAAAAATATGAACTTCACCAAAACCACCGAGCAATCGTCACATTACGAGCATTTAGAAAAAATGTCGGTTGCCGATTTGTTATCCAACATCAATAAAGAAGACAAAACTGTTCCGTTTGCAGTGGAAAAAGCTTTGCCACAAATAGAAACTTTAGTTGCTAAGGTTGTTGAGAAAATGAGACTCGGCGGAAGACTTTTCTATATTGGTGCAGGAACATCAGGAAGACTGGGAATTGTTGATGCATCTGAATGTCCTCCAACTTTTGGAGTTCCGTTTGATTTAGTAAACGGAATTATTGCCGGTGGTGACAAAGCCATCCGTCGCGCCGTTGAAAATGCAGAAGACAATACCACTCAGGCATGGATTGATTTAAAAGAACAAAATATTGGTGCAAACGATGTGTTAATCGGAATTGCCGCTTCGGGAACAACACCCTATGTAATTGGCGGTTTACAAAAATGCAATGAAAACAATATCGTTACTGGATGCATCACCTGCAACGAAGGAAGCCCGATTGCTTTAACAGCAAAATATCCAGTGGTTGTGGTTGTTGGACCTGAATTCGTAACCGGAAGCTCGAGAATGAAAGCAGGAACCGCACAGAAATTAGTGTTGAACATGATTTCAACATCAACAATGATTCAACTTGGAAAAGTAAAAGGCAACAAAATGGTCGATATGCAGCTAAGCAATGACAAACTGGTGGACCGTGGTGTGAAAATGATTATGGGTGAAATTCCGGTTGACTATCAAAAAGCATCCGAATTACTAAAAAAATATGGCAGCGTGAGAAAAGCTGTCGATAACTGGGACAAAAACTAAACTATGAAGAATATAATTTTAACATTCACATTATTAATCGGATTCACTTCCTTTTCGCAAGGACTGACCTTAGGAAAAGATATCCCGAAACCGGTAACTTACGAAAGAGGCAGATTTTATATTGATGGCGAACAGATTCCGAGTTATCAGATGAAGAAAATACTGGCACCAAACCTTCATGCTGTAAAGCTTTACAGGGAAGCAAAATCAAAAGAATCTCTTGGCGGATTGCTTCTCGGCTTGGGAATCACTGCTTGTGCAGTTGATTTAGCTGTTGGTTTATTTTCGGATGTAAAATATCCAACGGCCATCACCTATGCTGGTTTGGGCGTTGTAGTTGTCTCCATTCCGATACTTTCGGGAAGAAGGGCAAAAATGGAAGCAGCAATCAAATCGTATAACGACGGATTAAAAAGCACTACTTCGATTGAAACTAATTTTGACATGAATGCAGTGGCAAACCAAAACGGAGTTGGAATACAAATAAAATTTTAAAATGTCGGACAGCAAAAAACTTTTAGATAAAGGAATCAAGTACATGCTTTATGCATTGCCATTAATGTTTATTGGGCCAAGCGTGATTTACAATGCGTGGATCAACAAGGAAAATGTGTGGCATTATTTGGTTTTGGCAATTGGAATTGCACTTTGCTTATTGGCTGTCTATTTTATGTTTAAAGGAATAAAAACATTAACCGACGCACTTTTCAACCATGATAAATAATCACTACCTCGAAAGCGTAAAAAAGCAGTTTCTCTACTATAAAATGTTGGGAGAAAAAGCTATGGAGCAATTGGAATCGGAACAATTGTTTTATACTGCAAACGAAGACACCAACTCGATTGCGGTAATTGTAAAACATCTTTCCGGAAATATGATTTCGCGCTGGACGGATTTTTTAATTTCAGATGGAGAAAAAGAATGGCGCAATCGCGATGGCGAGTTTGAGGAAACCATAAAAACCAAAGAAGAATTGATGGCTGTTTGGAACAAAGGCTGGAATGTTTTTTTTGATACGCTGAATTCGCTTACGTCTGACCAACTGGAAACCATTATCTATATCAGAAATGAAGGCCATACCGTGATTGAAGCAATCAACCGTCAGTTGGCGCATTATCCGTACCATGTTGGGCAGATTGTTTTTTATGCCAAAATGCTGAAGAAATCGGAATGGAATTCGCTTTCGATTCCGAAGAACAAATCGAACAGTTATAATGCCGATAAGTTTTCGAAGGAGAAAAGCATTAAGAATTTTACGGATGATGAATTAGATAAATTAAAGTAAATTAGCCCGGATGGAAGCGGCATCCTTTTTAGTTTGTCCTGCTGAGCCTGTCGAAGCACAAACTAAAAAGATATAGCGAACAGCCGGAAACAGCTCCTAAAAATGAAAAAAATAACGCTACTCTTATTTGCAGTATTCATTATCTCCTGCAACAATCACGAACGCAACTGCAAGGATTTCAGGACCGGAAAATTTGAATTTACTCAAGAAATTGACGGTAAAAAACACACATCAACATTTACAAGAACTGAAAACCTTCAGATTGAAACTTATAACGGAAAAACCGATACCGCTTCGGTGCGCTGGGTAAACGACTGCGAATTCATTTTGCAGAAACTTCATCCGAAAAACATGACCGAAGAGAAAGCTATCAGCATGAAAATTTTGTTTACCGAAAAGAATCGCTATACTTTTGAATATTGCTTTGTGGGAAGCAACAAAAAAGAACGAGGCGTTGTAACAAAAATCGAATAACCACGTTAAACAGCTAAACTTTAAAAATGGATATCTTATTTACGCCAAATGCCTTGATGGCACTGCTTACCCTAACATTCTTAGAAATCATCCTTGGAATTGACAACATCGTTTTCCTGTCTATCGTTTCGGGAAAACTGCCACAACACGACCAGCCAAAAGCAAGACGCGTTGGGTTGTTATTGGCAATGGCGTTCCGAATCATTTTACTTTTCGGGATAACCTGGGTTATGGGACTGAAAGAAGTCATCCTGACTATTGACTGGGGATTTTTTGAAGCGGGAATTACGGGGCAAAGCATCATTATTTTTGGTGGTGGAATATTTCTGTTGTACAAATCGGTCACCGAAATCCATCACAAAATGGAAGGTGAAGAAGAAGGTACCAACGGCAAAGCCAGCAATAGCATAACAGGAGCTATTATTCAGATTGCATTGCTGAATATCGTGTTTTCTTTTGATAGTATTCTGACCGCAGTTGGAATGGTAAGCAATGCTGAGCCGCAACAAGGTGGTTTTGGTCATGAGGGTGCTTTGATTATCATGATACTTTCTGTAGTTTTTTCGATATTGATCATGATGGTTTTTGCCGGGCCGGTTTCTAAATTCGTCAATGAGCATCCGACCATTCAGATTCTTGGATTGTCGTTCCTAATATTAATTGGTGTGATGCTGATTGCTGAAGGTTCACACTTAGCCAGTTTCAAATTTGGAAATGATGTTGAAATTGGTTCGATTCCAAAAGGATATCTGTACTTCTCGATTTTCTTCTCACTGTTTGTGGAATTCCTGAATCTTCGCATGAAGAAAAACAGGAAACCTGTCAAACTTCATAACAGTAAGATTATTGACAAGAAGTTGAAAGACACTGATATTACGGATTAAGGTCTAATAAAAAAACTCCCAGGTAATTGGGAGTTTTTTTATCTATAAGGCTTCGACAAGTTTTCGACAAGGCTTCAACATTTTGTCGACGCGGCTTCAACATTTTGTTTTCCAAGGCTTCAATATTTTGTTTCTCAAGGCTTCAGCATTTTGTTTTCCAAGGCTTCAACATTTTATCCGCCTTATTAGTCAAAACTCAAACCAATCTGTCCGTCATCATTGGTTTCAGTCTGAATGTCATCATCAACATTTTCAATTTCTTCAGAAGCTTCAACTTCCGGAACTTCTTCTACAGGTTCTTCATAAGGCAAAGGTTCCAGAAGATTTACCTGTTTCAATTTGTCGGTTGTCAATTGATTTCCTAACGCCTTGATTCCTTTTACCGCAATAAATTCTTCCAGATTAATCGTTTGGTTGTCTTTCTGATTTCCTTTGACTTTGGCAAAAACAATTTCCGCCATCGGACGCCAATCGGTAGAAACGATTTCCAGTTGCGATTTTTCGTGTTCGGTAATAAAGATTTCTTCCTTGTTTTCGTTTTCGACTAAGAAACGCTTGATAAAATAACGTTCTTTTTCTCCGTCGTAATAAATCGCAGAAATAGGTTTGTTTGGATTCCATTTTTCCATCACGACAATATCTTCATCAAAATGCGTCGTCAGTTCGGGAATAATGGTTTTAAGTTTTCCTGATTGATTGATCAAAAGCAATCGGTCGTTTGGTCGGAACTCGCCCAACAACTCTCCTCTTCCGTCAACATTTAGTCTTTGAACGGTATCGTCAAACCAGACTTTTCTCGGGCGTAAAGTCGAAATTCCTTTTTCCTTTAATTCGATTTTCTTGATTGGATATTTGGTTACGGTATTTCCACGTGAAGCTCTTCCTTTGATGGCAATATCAGAGAAATCCAAATCCCATTTCAGTTTTTTGATGCTTCCCACCTGACGAAGTAAAACCGTAATGACTTCCGCTTCTCCATTGGGGTTTGCCGAAAAATACAATACCTGCGAACCGGCTTTTTCCTGAGTCAGGTCATAGAATTTATCACGGGTAACTCCCGAAACATTGAAACGCTTGATGAATGTCGATCCGTTTTTACCATCGCGGTAAATCATATTGTAAATCGTGCGTTTGTCGTTCTTATCAAACACACCAATATGAATGATATCCTTGCCAACAAATTTCTTGTCATCAACTTTGGAAATCATCATTTTACCATCGCGCAGGAACACAATCACATCATCAATGTCCGAGCATTCCGCAACGTATTCATCTTTTTTCAAACCAGTTCCGAAGAAACCTTCTTCCCTATTCACATAGAGTTTGGTATTTCTTAAAACCACTTTGGTTGCTTCAATATTGTCAAAATTTCTGAGTTCGGTTTGGCGCTCGCGGCCTTTCCCGAATTTATCTTTAAGGTTTTGGAAGAAGTTAATGGCAAAATCAATGATATGGTCGAGGTCGTATTTAACCTGTTCCATTTCGGCTTCCAGTTTGGCAATGGCGTCATCTGCCTTATCCGAATCGAAACGCGTAATACGAATCATCGGAATCTGAGTCAGTTTCTGCAAATCATCATCATTAATTTCACGGACAAAGTCTTTTGCAAACGGCTTGAAACGTTTGTACATGTATTCGTAAAGCGATTCCCTGTCGGAATACAGTTTGAAATCGATGTACATTTCTTCACGAATGAAGATTTTTTCCAAAGTCGAGAAATGCCATTTGTTTTCGAGTTCATCCAACTGGATTTCCAGCTCGTGTTTTAGCAGATCAACTGTTCTGTGAGTTGATATTTTCAGCATATCAGAAACGCCGATAAATCTTGGTTTGTGATCTTCAATCACACAGCCCAAGGGCGCGACTGAAGTTTCACATGCCGTAAACGCATAAAGCGCATCAATAGTTTTATCGGGAGAAACGCCTGGCGGAAGATGGATTAAAATCTCAACTTCGGCAGCGGTGTTGTCTTCAATTTTTTTGACTTTTATTTTTCCTTTTTCATTCGCTTTCAGGATGCTGTCAATCAGAGTTGAAGTATTCGTTGAAAACGGAATCTGAGTAATTACCAACGTCTGTTTGTCCAACTGATTGATTTTGGCGCGGACACGAACACGCCCACCACGCAGACCATCATTATAACCCGAAACATCCGCAATACCGGCTGTTGGGAAATCCGGATAAAGTGTAAACGGTTTGTTCTTTAAAACCTTAACAGAACATTCTATCAGTTCATTGAAATTGTGTGGCAGCACTTTCGTGGACAAACCAACCGCAATTCCTTCTGCTCCCTGAGCCAGTAGCAATGGGAACTTCACCGGAAGGTTTACCGGTTCATTTCTTCTTCCGTCATAAGAAGCCTGCCAGGTTGTGATTTTTGGAGAATACAGGATTTCATGTCCCAGTTTTGAAATTCGCGCCTCGATATAACGCGAAGCTGCCGCTCCGTCACCCGTTAGGATATTTCCCCAGTTCCCCTGCATATCAATCAGCAAATCCTTCTGTCCAATCTGAACCATCGCATCACCAATACTCGCATCACCATGTGGATGGTATTGCATTGTATGACCAACGATGTTTGCCACTTTATTGTAACGCCCATCATCAAGCTCTTTCATCGAGTGCATGATACGACGTTGTACCGGTTTAAAACCGTCTTCAATAGCAGGAACTGCTCGCTCGAGGATTACATAGGAAGCATAATCGAGGAACCAATCCTTGTACATACCGGTTACTTTGGTAATGGTATCGTCAGGATTGACTTCTTCCTGATCGTAGAAATGATCGCCCGAACCTTTGAGGTCTTCAAAACCTTCGTCGGCAGCATCATCAAACGACCCGTTGTTTTCGTTCTCGTCGTTATTTGGGATAATATCGTCTTCTTCGTTATTCATTTATGCTGAATGTTCAGTCTGTTTTTTAATCTTTCTCTACTACGTCCAATTCCACTTTCAGATTATTGATGATAAACACCTGTCGGTCCGGTGTGTTTTTGCCCATATAGAATTCCAATAAGGTTTCTATTGAAGTGGCTTTGTCCAACATTACAGGGTCAAGTCTTATGTCTTCACCAATAAAATGTTTGAATTCGTCGGGCGAAATTTCTCCCAATCCTTTGAATCGTGTGATTTCCGGTTTTGGTTTTAGTTTTTCTATGGCATTAACACGTTCTTCTTCAGTGTAACAGTAAATCGTTTCCTTTTTATTTCGAACACGGAAAAGCGGTGTCTGCAAAATATACAAATGACCTTCTTTGATTAATTCCGGGAAGAATTGCAAAAAGAAAGTAATCAATAGTAAACGAATGTGCATACCGTCGACATCGGCATCAGTGGCAATTACAATATTGTTGTAGCGCAGCTTGTCGTAATCTTCCTCAATATCCAACGCAGCCTGAAGGAGGTTGAATTCTTCATTCTCATAGACAATCTTCTTAGACATCCCGTAGGAATTCAGAGGCTTTCCACGTAAACTGAAAACTGCCTGAGTATTCACATCACGGCTTTTGGTGATGGAACCCGAAGCCGAATCTCCCTCGGTAATGAAAAGGGTGCTTTCCAGACTCCGTGGATTCTTGGCATCCGTTAAATGCACTCGGCAATCCCGTAGTTTTTTATTGTGAAGGCTGGCTTTTTTAGCTCGGTCTTTTGCCAGTTTACGGATTCCTGAAAGTTCCTTACGCTCTCTTTCAGCCTGAAGAATTTTGCGCAACAGTTGGTCGGCAACTTCAGGATTTTTATGCAGAAAATTATCGAGTTTTGTTTTGATAAAATCATTCACAAAAGTTCTAACCGATGGACCTTTCGGACCAATTTCGGTGGAACCCAGTTTGGTTTTGGTTTGAGATTCGAAAACCGGTTCTTCGACTTTTACCGAAATCGCAGAAACAATCGATTTACGAATATCAGATGCTTCAAAAGGTTTGTTGTAAAATTCTTTGATAGTTTTTACAATCGCTTCGCGGAATGCACCCAAATGCGTTCCACCCTGAGTGGTATTTTGTCCGTTAACGAACGAATGGTATTCTTCGGAATATTGGGATTTACTGTGTGTCAAAGCAATTTCGATATCATCACCCAAAAGATGGATGATTGGATATTGCATGTCTTCTTCGGTAATCGTTTCTTCTAATAAATCCTTTAAACCGTTATCTGAATAATATTTTTCACCATTGTAATAAATCGTCAAACCCGTGTTTAGGTAACAATAATTTTTGAGCATTCGGATGACATACTCATTACGGTACTTGTAGTTTTTGAATATCGTTTCATCGGCAACGAAAGCAACTTTTGTTCCTTTACGTTTGGTTGATTCGGTTACGTCTTCTTCAAGAGTCAGATTCCCAGCTGAGAATTCGGCTGCTTTTTGTTGATTATCACGAACGGATTCCACGCGGAAATAATTCGACAATGCATTTACTGCTTTTGTACCGACTCCATTTAGTCCGACCGATTTCTTAAAGGCTTTGGAGTCGTATTTTCCACCCGTATTCATTTTGGAAACAACGTCAACAACCTTCCCTAACGGAATTCCACGACCGTAATCGCGCACCGAAACCATTTTATCTTTAATGGTAACCTCAATGACTTTTCCGGCACCCATGACAAACTCATCGATACAGTTGTCGATGACTTCTTTTAACAGAATGTAAATTCCGTCATCGGGCGATGACCCGTCTCCAAGCTTCCCGATATACATTCCGGGACGCATACGGATGTGTTCCTTCCAATCTAACGAACGGATATTGTCTTCTGTATATTGATTTTGTTCCTGCATTTTGGATATAACGAATTTAAGGAGATGACATAGCACCAGTTTGCTAATATAATAGAAATGCCATGCAAATGAAAGCACGGCATGTAGAAGTTATCAATAGGATATTGACAAAATTTTGAACTTAAAAAAACGATGTGAAGTCAGGAAATTATTTAAAATCAAACGAATATCCGCAAATTAAATTAAGGGAATTTGTATTGATTTTTCTATTACCTCCGCTAATGTTAGCCAGTCCAAGGTTTTCTCTTACTTCAATTGTTATTTCTTTGCTACCCTTTAGTTTAAATGTTTTTCCCAAACCAAAAACCAAACCATAATCCAACGATTTGTACTGGTCAGTCTGATCAAGTGTTGTGTTATCGTAATCATTTGACAATTCCGATTTAAGCATGTAACTAACAAATATTCCACCATTTAAGAAGAAACTATCTCTGGGTCCAAAATCATACTTCGCTACAATTGGAATTGTAATAAATTGATTTCGTAATGTAATCTTCATGTCACCTGCAAATCCGGGATCATCTGGGTTTTCAATGATTTGAGTATATAATTCCTGTGAGGCTGTTTTTCTATCGTAATTGATGGCCGCCATCAAAGCTAATTTGTCTTTAATTTTGTATTCAAGAGTAAGACCAGCCATAAAATCAAATCCGGCATCAAAAGATTTAATTGTTGAATTACCGCCATAACTAGAATAAGTTAACGCGCCATTTACACCATATCTAATTTTACCCTGAGCAAAGCCACCATTGCTTAATAAAACAATTATAGCGATAGTAAATAATTTCTTCATGCTATTAAACATTAAAACGGAAATGCATCACATCACCATCTTTCACGACATATTCTTTACCTTCTACGCGTAGCTTCCCGGCTTCTTTCACTTTGGCTTCCGAACCAAAATTAGAATAATCATCATAAGCAATCACCTCGGCTCGGATAAATCCTTTTTCGAAATCGGTGTGGATAACTCCCGCAGCTTTTGGAGCTGTGTCGCCAATGTTAATTGTCCATGCGCGGACTTCCTTAACCCCGGCAGTGAAATACGTCTGCAGCTTTAATAATTTGTATGCAGCCCGAATCAAAACAGATGAACCCGGTTCTTTCAAACCTAAATCTTCAAGAAACATCTGACGTTCTTCATACGTTTCTAATTCGGTGATATCGGCTTCTGTTCCGACAGCCAAAACGATAACTTCGGCGTTTTCATCTTTTACCAATTCACGCACCTGATCGACGTATTTATTTCCGGTTGCTGCTGAAGCTTCATCAACGTTACAGACATAAAGTACCGGTTTTGTAGTAATCAATTGGAAGTCGTCCATTAGTTCTTCTTCGTCCTGATTTTGTGGTATAACAGTTCTCGCAGATTTTGCCTGAAGTAAAGCATCTTTGATTCTGTTTAAAAACGCCTGCTCCACCTGAGCTTCCTTGTTTCCGGTTTTGGCAGCACGATTTACTTTTTCCAAACGTTTTTCAACCGTTTCCAAATCTTTTAACTGCAATTCGATATCAATAGTTTCCTTGTCGCGGATTGGATTTACATTTCCGTCAACGTGTACGATGTTGTCATTATCAAAACAACGCAAAACGTGAATAATTGCATTACATTCGCGAATATTCGCAAGGAATTGATTTCCCAGACCTTCACCTTTGCTCGCTCCTTTTACCAATCCGGCTATGTCAACAATATCAACTGTTGCCATCTGAACGCGTTCCGGTTTTACCAATTCTTCCAAACGGTTGATTCTTGGGTCAGGAACATTAACAACACCAATGTTTGGCTCGATAGTACAAAATGGGAAGTTTGCGCTTTGGGCTTTAGCATTCGATAAACAATTAAATAAGGTTGATTTTCCAACATTTGGCAATCCTACAATTCCTGCTTTCATTACGATAGTTTATTTTAAAAATGTGCAAATATAACGCAATAAAATCAAGAAGCAAAAAGAGGTTTGATGCTTATTCCCTAAATTCTAATTCGGCAATTATTTTCTGTTCTTCTTCGGTAGAAGTCAATCCGGAAACATCCCAGTAATTGGTTAAAATGAAGTTCTTTTTATTATATAAAGTCTTGTCTTTAAAAACCTCGTTGTCGTTATAAGTAAAACTCTTTTCACTGAAATTCGTTATGACGAAACTGTTTTTGACTTCGATATCAGTAGTTTTCTTTTTTTCAATTTTTTCGAAACCGATTTCTTCTTTCGAGCCGATAAGATAATACCCAAAACCATCAATTCTGTACATACTTTTGAATAGTGACTTATAAATATTCTTAGAACCTACGGCCTTTTTGTCTTCAACATTAGCAAGAGTTGTTGGCGATACAACAGTGCTGACTTCCACAATTAATTTTTTCTTCCTGTCATAGAGAATTGTATAATCATCAAGCAGACCTTTCGCGTTTTCCAGAGGTGTTACAATCATTAAATTATAATCGGAGTTCGCTGAATAGGCTTTAATCAAAAAATCATATTGTTTTTTACTACTGGTATCCAAAAGCGGATCGAGGTATTTGAAGTTATAATAGTTTTCCATGATGTTGTTGAGGTTATAACCCAAAGCTTCATCGCCTATCTCAGCATTTATCAAACCATAAGAACGGTTTTGCTCAACAAGAATATTGTTTTTAAAATTTTTCTCTTTACCATATATCTGAAAATTCAGAAGGCCATCATTGTAATAGGCATATTTTCCGTTAAGCTTTAAGAACTCTCGCGAGTAGACTTTCAGCCGTGCCGGTATCGTTAATTTTTTTGTGGAATTGTCAACTAATTCGATTAGTATTTTCTGAGGATGTTTCTTAGTGACAATGATTTCATCCAAGCCGTTTACGTTATTTTTCAGATAAAATACGTTTACTTTCTCTTTAAGCATCGACGACCTTATTTTGATCGAATTATAAGTTGAATGCGTTATCTGAATATTGGAAATTCCGTTTAGTGCAAAAGTCACTAATCCGTCGGCATTGCTCAGTAAAGTCTGTTTTGTTTTTGCAACAAAAACTGTTACATCTTCTATGGGAAGGTTGGTGTCGACATCTTTTAATACGATCGATTTCTCGATGCTTTGAGACAAAACAGAGAAGCCTGAAATCAAAAACAATATTAATATGCTCTTTTTCATAAACTGATTTGGGTCAAAACAAATTTAGAAAAAAAGTTTAAACTTCAACAAAAATCTGTGATTGTTCGTTAAATTGTTGAAAGCATTTGTCAAAATATGTTAAAATGTTATCTAAAAAACATTAAATTGCAATACTAATTCTAACCAAATTTTTATGAGAAAAATTACTTTATTGTTATTGACTGTCCCGTTTTCCGCAGTTTTAGCTCAAAACGAACCCAAGAAAACCAACGCCGACAGTACAAAAGTCCAGGAACTGCAGGAAGTACAGATTGTAGGTTCCAGAAACTCCAAACGAACGGTTTTAAATTCAGCCGTGCCCATTGACATTATTGATGTAAAAAGCGTCACAACTCAAAGCGGTAAAATTGAAATCAATGAATTACTTCAATACTTAGCACCTTCTTTTAATGCCAACAAACAATCAGGTTCTGATGGTGCCGATCATGTTGACCCGGCTACACTCAGAGGAATGGGACCTGACCAAACATTGGTTTTGATTAATGGAAAAAGAAGGCATCAGTCTTCATTAGTCAACTTATTCGGAACCCGTGGTCGTGGAAATACAGGAACCGATTTAAATTCAATTCCGGCAAGTGCTATCAAACGAATTGAAATCCTTCGTGATGGTGCAGCAGCACAGTATGGTTCTGATGCGATTGCCGGCGTGATCAATATCGTGCTTAATGACAATGTTAACGAATTGAACGCTTCCGTTACAACAGGCGCTTATCTTAATGATGCTCAGGGTGATTTCCTTCCGGGAACTCCGAATACGCCGGGATATGAACTTGATCAGAATGGAAACGGAAACTCCTACGGAAAAGACCATAAATATGATGGCTTTTCGGTAAAGGCAGGAGCTAATTATGGTGCTAAAATTGGAAAAAACGGAGGGTTTGTAAATTTGACGGGGGAATATTTGACAAAAGATAAGACGTTACGTCCTGGTTTTGATTTCAGAAAAGGTTTTGGAGAAGCCTCAATTAAAAGCTACAATTTGATGGCAAATTTTGAACTCCCACTTTCAAAAAATGCTGAGTTATATGCTTTTGGCGGAAGAAACGACAGAAATACCGATGCTTATGCTTTTACCAGAAATGATGGCGAAAGGGTGGTAGAAGATATTTATCCTGGTGGATACACTCCTCGAATTACATCAAAAATTGTTGACAATTCGCTTACAGTGGGTATCAAAGGAACAACAAAAAATGGCTGGAAAATCGATTACAGCAATGCTTTTGGCCAGAATAAATTCGACTATAGGATAAAGGGAACTATCAATGCGAGTTTGGAAGATGCCTCTCCAACTTCTTTCGATGCTGGAGGATTTAGTCTAACCCAATATACCAGTAATATCGATTTTTCAAGAAACTTTAAATCAGTATTAAATGGTTTAAACTTTGCTTTTGGAACCGAGGGTCGTATCGAAAAATACAAAATTACTGCCGGAGAAGAAGGTTCTTATGCTACTTATGACACAAATGGAGTTCCGATTACAGACCCTACGACACAGTTTGCACCTATCGATCCTATCTCAGGGAATCCAAGACCAGGCGGTTCGCAAGGTTTTCCTGGTTTTAGTCCTGCTAACGAAGTTGATAAGCAAAGAACTAATATTGGTATTTATGCGGATACTGAGCTTGACGTATCTGATGAATTCTTGTTAGGAACAGCACTTCGTTATGAGCACTACAGTGACTTTGGAAATACATTAAACCTTAAAATGTCATATAAATTTAAAATGTGTGATCATCTAAGTCTGAGAGGTTCATTCAGTACCGGATTCAGGGCGCCATCATTGGCTCAGATTTATTTCAATACCAGCTTTACTAACTTTAACGCCAGCGGTGCTTCAGAAGTTTTATTGGCAGCCAACGGAAGTGCGGTAACGCAGGGGTTTGGAATTGATAAATTGAGAGAAGAGAAATCAAGAAACGGTTCAGT
>DBIH01000230.1 GCA_002296885.1 Flavobacterium sp. UBA807
GTCATTTTAAACGGAAATTCAGATGGTGATACTTTCCAGTTATCCGGAAGCTGCAATTTGACTGATCCTTGTATATTTTCCTTTCCTGCTTTTACTTTTACCGTAACCGTTTTGTCTTTGTCAGAATTGAAAATATATACTTTTTCAGCTATTGCTGATGTTACAGCAGGCACAATATCAAAAGGCTGATAAACTTCACCTTTTACATCGTCATTATATTTATAAACAACATTTCGTTCAAACGGAATTTGAATACCATTGATATTTATCCATGCACCAACTTTTACTTGCCTTATAATATCAGGAATTCCGATATTTCTTTGGTCATCAACGCGGTACATGCCAACTGTTCCTTTTTGGTTTAACCAATAGGCATTTGTATAATCCGTAGAATTAGACAGTTGAAGCTGAATGTTTTTAATAAAAGGGATATTGTTTTTTAATTCACTGGTTATATTATCTCCAACATAAGTAGGGACCGCACCAATCCCAGTTAATTTCATAGCGATGTTGCTTCTATTTATAATTTCAAGTTTTATTTTTATGGTACTTCCAGGCGTTGCTTCCTGATTTTCTGAGACAGCCTCAAAATACAAACCTGCGCAGGCAGCGATAATCTTTTTAATTTCTTCAGACTTCACCGTTTTCCAATGTGATTCGTCCAAATTCTCAATTAAAGCATAGGCTTTGACCAATTCCGGAATGCTGGCTGATGGATTTTTGAAGTCGAAGTTTTTTTCTACTGCTGCAAGAATGTCACCGATAGGTTTTCCGTCTTTAATTCTATTCCAGCTTGTATCAATACCGTCAAAAATATTGTTTTTGTCTTTGGGTATATCACCTTTCAGAAATTCCAGATATTCGTCATCTTCACCGCGTGTTCCCGTAGAGCCAAACCCCTGTGACTGATGGCGGCTTCTGCTTAATGCAGCAATTTCCTGATTGGATTTCCCCAGTAAAGGATAATAAGTCCCGATTTTTAAATCGGCCAAATTGTTTTTATCCGCTGCATCAAATTTTTCCTTGCTGCCATAAAACCACCACGAAGTATTGAAGAATAAGCGTTTTGGTTTCCAGGTTTCAACAAACTCCAGTTGATTGGGAAAAACGTTCTTGTCACCAACCTTGTCAAATGCCTCGAAACTCAGCATGGCTGAAGACGTATGGTGTCCGTGAGTTGTGCCTGGCGAACGATGATCAAATCGGTTGATGATAACATCCGGTTGAAATTTTCGGATAACCCAAATGACATCGCTGAGTACCTGATCTTTATCCCAAATCTGAAGTGTTTCATCTGGATTTTTGGAAAAACCAAAATCATTAGCTCTTGAAAAGAATTGTTCTCCGCCATCTATTTTTCGGGCTTCGATAAGTTCCTGAGTCCTGATAACACCTAATTGTTCTCTTAATTCCGGTCCGATAAGATTTTGCCCTCCATCACCACGTGTTAAAGACAGATACCCTGTTTCAGCTTTTATATCATTGGATAAATAGGAAATCAAACGCGTGTTTTCGTCATCAGGATGAGCAGCGATGTAAAGTACCGAACCAAGAAAATTCAGTTTTTGGATTTGATTATATATTTCAGCAGCATTAGGTTTTGCCGGTTGTTGTGCCGTCCCTTTTATGCTTAATAATAGTAAAGAGAAGAGTATGATGTGTTTCATGGAAAATAGTTTGCCATTGCTCAAATATACTAATTTTAGTATTCAGTGAGGAACGATTCGCAATGAGTTTAACAGTTTTTGTGATTGATTTATGGGATTTATATAACTAATCCCTTCAATCGTGTAACGTGTTTAAGCTAAGTGTTTAGCAACTTTGTATTGTAATCAAAACGAAGAATTATGAGTGCAATGGGTAAACATGAGAGCTTCAGGATTTCAGATGATTGGGATTTAAAATCGAAGCTGTTGCGAAGAAGATTTCCTCAGCTTACAACATCTGATTTAAGTTTTGAAAAACAGGATGAAAGCGATTTGCTTGAAAGAATAGCTAACCGCCTTAACAAAAGGCATGAGGAAGTAATTGAAATTATCAAAAACACGATACCTAACAAATTTATAAGCAATTTAAAAATTAACTATCATGAATAATTTACTTTACACAATAGCAGTAATCTTAGTCATACTATGGGCATTAGGTTTCTTTGCCTATGGAATGGGCAATTTAATCCACATACTATTAGTAATAGCCATAATTGCAGTACTATTCAGGGTTATAAAAGGGAAAGATCCGTTATAACAGAATTACATTGCTCAAGTTTAAAAATTAATTTTCTGTAATCATATATATAATTTGATATGAATAAAGAGAATAACTAATACTACTACTATAATTTTACTTAACCACAATTAAAAAGCCTCTTATTTTAAGAGGCTTTTATATAATCATAAACAAACATAAAACATGAATGGATTTTTAATCGGAAGATGCGGTTTGATTGGCAAACCTACCTTTTGAATTATAGGGAAACATCTTTTTATGAGTTTGTATCAGCTTATACGGTTCTTCACCATCATAATCAGTAATCGTCACACGTACTTTATTGTATAAAGAATAACCGCCATAGTTTGTAGGGAGTTCTTCTGCAACCTGCCATTCGCCCTTTACTTTATAGTAATAAACTAATTCAAGATTATCAAAATAAGCTTCCAGGTTTGGATAATAATAATAACGAACGTAACAGTTAGTTTTAGGATCTAAGGGCAATGAAGA
>DBIH01000187.1:0-7903 GCA_002296885.1 Flavobacterium sp. UBA807
ACATCAAATTTTAAATTATAGTTCATGTTCTGGTCGAAACCGTGGGCGCCACCAATAGTGACTTTAATATCCTGATATTTCAAATCAAATGGTTTGACATTTACTTTACCGTCTTTGAAAGTTAATGCCGCTTTCAAATCATTTAAATTCAATTTTTTCAAATCAACAAAACTCAATTTATCATCCAAAGCGCTTAACAAAGTGGAATTACTTGAATTTACTGTGGTTGAAAGCAATTGTCCTAATAAATCCCCGGAAATAGTATTCAAATCGGGAGCCATTTCCTTGTCTTTTAAATTCCCGGAAAGTTTGATTTTAGAATTCAGTTTTCCGTTGATAACACCGGCAATTGGTGCAATTTTTTTCATCATATCCAATTGCGTGAACGTCTGGGCAATATCAACACTATTCAAACCTAAATCCATATTGAATTTTGGCGTTTTTTCTTTAGTGGAAATATCTCCGTTGAATGTAATGGCGCCACCAAAAATATCCGTTTTCCCATTTTCCAAAGTAGCTTTTTGATCCTTGATGATAATTTTACCCGAAACATTTTTCAGCACCAGATTATCATATAAAACAGTGTTGGCTTTGGCGGCTAATGAACAATTCAGGAAAGCAGGAATTTTCATGGCATCGCTTTTTTTCACATCTTTTTTTGTATCTGTTTCAGTTGTCATGAAATCATTTACCGCCAATTGATTTGAATTCAGATTAAAGTTTCCTTTAAGTTCCTGGTTTTTAAACACAAATCCGTAGAAATTTTCCAAAACACCATTCACAGCTAAATCACTTTTCCCTGTTGTAGCATTAAACTGTTGCAGGTTCACTCGGCTTGGGTCAAATGAAACGACAGCTTTGCTGATTCTCATAGTTTTACCATTTTCATCCGTATAATTAAAACCAGTTAAGTCAATGGTTCCTGCATTTCGGATTCGGGCGTAATCGCTTTTTTCTACCGATTTCATGTCGAATTCAGTTGTAACATCAGCTTTTAGGATTCCGCTTAAAGGTTTGTCAAGTTTTATAGGATAAGCTTTGCTAAGGTTTCCAAGATTGATAGTTCCTTTAAGAGCAGCATTTACCAAAGCATTTTCAGCAACATTTTTAATATTGGCTTTCGCGTTGAAAACATCCTGATCAATTTGGAAAGAAAGTTTGTCAAGATTGACATAAGTATCATTCATCACACCGGTTTCGTTGATGATTTTGGTGTCGATGACAATGTTTTGGACTGATTTTGGAAGATTCGGATATTGAAAAGAAGCATTATTTGAAGCAATTTCAACATTGAATTTTGGTACTGATTTATCAGAGTATAATCCTTTTGCAAATCCGGCAACAGTGAAATCACCACTGGTTTTTACATCTTTCAGATTGCTCGAATATTGTGCCGGAATCAATCCTAAAAAGTTTTTGAAGGATGAAGTTGGTGTCTTGAATGTCAGATCATATTGTTGCCCGGCATCGACCAATTGGATGAAACCGTCAAACTCCAGCGGCAGTTCGTTGATTTTCGCCTTGTTTTGTTTAAACGTATATTTACTCTTATCCAAATCAATCCCAAGAACAGCGTCTAAAGAAAGTGCAACATTTTTCATGTAATTCACTTTGTCCATATCAAGAGAAATCTTAGTTGTGGTTTTGGTAGTCAAATCCAGTTTTGATGCAGCAAAATCACCAGTTCCTTCGTGGTTGATACTGTCTAAAATCATTTTAATTTTGGACTGTTCATCAGTAAATTTAAATTTAAAATTCTCAACGGAATACTCCTTAATTTTCAATGACAAAGGTTTACTTTTATCATCAGCGTTTTTCTTATCATCTTTTATCGCGATATCATAGTTGCCAACACCATCTTTATTAAAGATGATATTTATCAACCCATTTTTAGATGAGATTCCATCTATATTCATTGGTTCGTTTTCACCGTTAAACAATTCCTTAATTGACATTTTCAGATTCAATTCGCCAAACGAAACCAAGGTGTCGCCTTCAAATGGTGCTTTGTTGATAATAGTAAGTTTATCAATGGAAACGCTTGCATTCGGAAAATTTCTAAACAAACTCAAATCCGCATCGGCGAAAGCGACTTTAGCATCCACTTTTTCATTGATAGCAGTTAGGATTCGGGCTTTAATCTGATCTTTAAAGAAATACGGAATTGCAAATGCTGAAATCACTAACAACAACAAAATTATTCCGGAAATTTTTAGAATTTTCTTTAACATGGTAAGATAGATTTAGTTACGTTTTACTTAAACAAAAATAAGTTCTTTTAGCGAGAAGAAGGTTATTTTTAGGGAACTTTTAAGATTTTAATTGTTGAGAAAATGTTATTAACAGTCGGCTGTTTTTTGCCATTATTCTAAAATAGTTTTAGTTAATTTGTGCTTCCATGAAAAAGCAGCATCAGGTCATTTTATCGTTAGGAACCAATCAGGGCAATCGTCTCGAAAATATTGAGCGTTGCATTGATTCGCTGCATAATGAAATTGGGACAATTATCAGGATTTCGAAGCTTTATGAGACGCCATCGTGGGGTTTTGAAAGTGAAAAATTCTATAATTGCGCCTTGGTGATGCATACACACAAGCCGGCTCATCAAATTCTGGAAGAATGCTTGTTGCTGGAAGAGGCACTGGGAAGGGTTCGCGAAGATGTTGAAGGTTACCAACCCAGAATTATTGACATTGATGTTATTGCTTTTGATGAAGAAATAATTGCTACCCAAAAACTTCAGGTGCCGCATCCTGAAATGCACAACCGGCTTTTTGTTTTGCTGCCAATGAAAGATTTAAATCTGGATTGGCGTCATCCGATTCTGCAGAAATATTTGCACGAATTGCTTGTGCTTTCTGAAGATAAAAGCAATTGTAAAGTCATTCAAACACTTGAATTACCAATTGATAAATTAAAATTAGACCATTTTAATTACATCGCCATTGAAGGAAATATTGGAGCAGGGAAAACTACTTTAACCAATAAACTTGCTGAAGATTTTAATGCTAAATCAGTTTTTGAACGGTTTGCCGACAATCCGTTTTTGCCTAAATTCTACGAAGACCAAAACCGTTATGCGTTTCCACTGGAAATGTCTTTTTTGGCCGATCGGTACCAACAGATTTCAGATGATTTGGCGCAGTTTGATTTGTTCAAGGATTTTATTGTTGCCGATTATCATATTTTCAAATCTTTGATTTTTGCCAAAGTTACACTTGCTGAAGATGAATTTCGTTTATACAAAACGATGTTTGACATTATCTACAAAGAAATGCCGAAACCTGATTTGTATATTTATTTGTATCAAAGCACGGAACGTCTTTTGGCAAACATTAAAGAAAGAGGGAGAAGCTATGAGCAGGAAATTCCGGCAGAATATCTGGAAAAAATCAATAATGGTTATTTGGATTATATTAAATCTCAAACAGCATTGAACGTATTGATTATTGATGTAACCAACAGGGATTTCCAGAACAATCAGGAAGATTATGTTTTTGTTTTAAACGAAATCCAGAATAAAATTCAGAACTAATAGTTCATTTTCTGAAACAAATCCCAAACTACAATTCCGGCACTAACAGAAACATTCAAAGAATGTTTTGTTCCTAATTGCGGAATTTCAATAGTCCCGTCACAAAGTTCAACCGCTTTTTGGGAAACCCCAAAAACTTCGTTTCCAAAAACCAAAGCATATTTTTTATTCTTCTCGACTTTAAAATTTTGAAGGAATATGGCATTTTCAACCTGTTCAATTGCATAAACGGAAACATTATCTGTTTTAAGATTTTCAATTACAGATAAAACATCTTTTTGATATTCCCAGCTTACCGTTTCAGTTGCACCAAGAGCAGTCTTATGGATTTCTTTGTTTGGAGGAACAGCTGTTATGCCACACAAATATATTTTTTCAATCAAAAAAGCGTCGGAAGTTCGAAATACGGAACCAATATTATGCAAGCTCCTGATATCATCAAGTACAATTATCAAAGGAGTTTTTTTTGCTTCTTTAAAATCTTCAATGGATTTTCTTTCGAGTTCTCTATTTTCGAGCTTTCGCATTTTTTTTTTTGACAAATATATTTAAAAAAAAGTCCCGATAAATCGAGACTTTTCTTCAATTATAATTAAGTAAAATTAACTTTTGGTTGGAGTAGCTCCTTCAGCCGGAGCGTCTGGTAATACAGTTCCTTTAATAGTAAGAACTTTAGTTTCCTGGCCTGTAGCATTTGATTTTACAGTAACCGTTTTTGTAAATGCACCAACTCTGTCAGTAGCATAGTGTACTTTGATAACACCTTTTGCTCCCGGAGCGATGTCTCCATCTGGTTTTTGTGGAACTGTACATCCGCAAGAACCTTGAGTGCTTTCTATTTTAAGAGGTTTGTTTCCGTTGTTAACGAATACGAATTCTCTGTTTCCGTCAGCGTTATGAGGAATTGTTCCGTAATCAATAGTTTCATTTTCGTAAACCATTCCGGCACCATCAACTTTTGGAGTTTCAGGAGCTTTAGTACCTTTTTTTGCAGTTTGAGCATTTATAGTTGCAACACTGAAAAGTGTAATTGCAGCTAATAACATAATTTTTTTCATTTTTAATAGTATTTAAGTTTCTGAGACAAATCTATGTCAAAATTTATTATACTCCATTTTTTTTGTCTTAAGGTTAAATTAATTTTTTTTAGGGCAACGAAATCAGTCTAAAATATTTAAATTCGCTTTCATTAAAAAATAATTTCAAATCCATTGGCAGCCAAAGAAAATCAAGCAAAAGAGACTCCTCTAATGAAACAATACAACGAGATAAAAAGAAAATATCCCGATGCCTGTTTGTTGTTTAGAGTAGGAGATTTTTATGAAACTTTTGGCGAAGATGCGATTCGGGCATCCAAAATTCTTGGAATTGTTTTAACAAAACGCGGCGCAGGAAGTGAAACTGAAACTGCTTTGGCTGGTTTTCCGCATCATTCTTTAAATACGTATTTGCCAAAATTGGTAAAGGCCGGACTTCGTGTTGCAATTTGTGACCAGTTGGAAGATCCTAAAATGACTAAAACCATAGTAAAACGCGGTGTGACCGAATTGGTAACTCCGGGAGTTTCAATGAATGATGAGGTTTTACAATCCAAATCCAATAATTTTTTGGCTTCTGTTTATTTTGGAAAAAAACAATTGGGAATTTCCTTTTTGGATGTTTCTACGGGTGAATTCCTTACGTCGCAGGGGAATGAAGAATATATTGATAAACTTTTGCAGAATTTCAGTCCGAGTGAGATTCTAATCCAGAAAAACAACAAATCACAGTTTAAGGAAGTTTTTGGTGAAAAATTCAATGTCTTTTTTCTGGAAGATTGGGTTTATAAAGAAGATTATGCTTTTGAAACACTGAATAATCATTTTCAAACTGCTTCTTTAAAAGGCTTTGGTGTTGATGAACTGCTGGATGGTGTAATAGCATCGGGAGCAATATTGTATTATTTGTCGGAGACACAACACAATAAAGTTCAACACATTACCAATATTCAACGCATAGCTGAAGATGCTTATGTATGGATGGACCGATTTACAATACGGAATTTAGAGTTGTACCACAGCCATTCACAAAATGCAGTTACACTTTTGGATGTGATTGACAAAACGCTTTCACCAATGGGGTCACGCTTGCTAAAACGCTGGCTCGCATTACCATTAAAAGATATTCATAAAATAAGGAACCGTCATGAAGTGGTATCTTATTTAAAGGATAATGAAGAAGTTTTCCAAAAAATACAATACCAAATCAAGCAGATATCCGATTTGGAGCGTTTGATTTCTAAGGTGGCAACCGGAAAAATTTCTCCTCGTGAAGTTATTTACCTGAAAGAATCGTTAGACGCTATTGTTCCGATAAAAGCAATAGCGTTAGAAAGCAAACAGGAAGCGGTTCGCACAATTGGAGATAGTCTGCATGCTTGTGATTTACTTCGCGAAAAAATCAGAACAACATTAAATCAGGATGCACCTGTGGCAATAGCCAAAGGGAACGCAATAGCTACTGGAGTTCATACTGAATTAGATGAATTGCGAAGCATCGCTTTTTCCGGAAAGGAATTTCTGGAAGGAATTGAGAAACGAGAATCAGAAGCAACCGGGATTTCATCGTTGAAGATTTCCTTCAATAATGTTTTTGGATATTATATTGAAGTTCGGAACACGCACAAAGACAAAGTGCCGGCGGAGTGGATCAGAAAGCAGACATTAGTAAATGCGGAACGATATATTACGGAAGAATTAAAAGAATATGAAACCAAAATACTCGGTGCTGAAGAAAAAATCCAACAAATAGAAAACCATTTATTTGAACAATTAATCAGCTGGATTTCTACCTATATAAAACAAGTGCAATTGAATGCCAACCTGATTGCGCAGTTGGACTGCCTGATTTCATTCGCACAATTAGCCATTGAGAATAATTACGTTTGCCCAATTTTAGATGAATCATTTGATTTGGAAATAACAAACGGTCGCCATCCGGTAATTGAAAAACAATTACCTGTTGGTATTCCGTATGTTCCAAATGATGTTTTCCTTGACACGGAATCACAACAAATCATTATGATTACCGGGCCAAACATGTCGGGTAAATCAGCTATCCTGAGACAAACTGCCTTGATTGTTTTATTAGCGCAAATGGGGAGCTTTGTTCCTGCTGAGAAAGTCAGAATGGGAATTGTAGATAAGATTTTCACAAGAGTAGGCGCAAGCGATAATATTTCGATGGGAGAATCCACTTTTATGGTCGAGATGAATGAAACCGCTTCGATTTTGAATAACATTTCAAATAGAAGTTTGGTTCTGTTAGATGAAATAGGAAGAGGGACAAGTACCTATGACGGAATTTCTATAGCCTGGGCAATTGCCGAGTTTCTTCATGAAAACCCGGCAAGAGCTAAAACACTTTTCGCGACTCATTATCATGAATTAAATGAAATGAGTGAGTTACTTCCTAGAATCAAAAATTATAATGTTTCGGTAAAAGAATTAAAAGATACTGTTCTTTTTATTAGAAAGTTAGTTGCCGGAGGAAGCGCACATAGCTTTGGTATTCATGTTGCAAAAATGGCTGGGATGCCACAAATGGTGATTCAAAAAGCGCAAAAACTTTTGAAGAAACTGGAAAAAAACCATTCAGGTGAAGCTTTAAGCGGAATAAAGGCTAAGGATGGCTCGAGCCTGAAAGGCCAACAGGCGGAGCAAATTCAGTTAAATATTTTCAATATAGACGATCCGCTGCTGGAAGAAATCAAAGATGATTTATTGAGTTTAGATCTGAATACTTTGACGCCAATCGAGGCCCTTATGAAGCTGAACGAATTGAAAAGAATGCTTCAGAATAAATAAATCATATAAATAAAATTTGTGTATCAATAGATTAAGAAGGGACAACATTTTTTTCAAAAAAAACGTTTGTATAATTCAATTTATGTATTACATTTGCATCCGCAATGCGGTACAAGTGTTGTTGTTCTAATAAATAATGCGAAAATAGCTCAGTTGGTAGAGCGCGACCTTGCCAAGGTCGAGGTCGCGGGTTCGAGCCCCGTTTTTCGCTCAAAATATCATTCTGCTCGGATGGTGAAATTGGTAGACACGCTGGACTTAAAATCCAGTGAACAGCAATGTTCGTGCGGGTTCAAGTCCCGCTCTGAGTACAAAAAAAGCTTCAAAGGAATTTGAAGCTTTTTTGTTTTTATATAATTTCGAAAAGAAACGGAAATAAATAAAATAAAGAAAGCCACGCATTGCGTGGCTTTAAATCTTTTTAAATAATTATTTCTAATTATTTTTTAGCTGGAGCAGCCTCAGTTTTAGCAGCGTCAGCAGCTGGAGCAGCTTCAGTTTTAGCAGCAGCAGTTGAATCTGG
>DBIH01000187.1:8042-20192 GCA_002296885.1 Flavobacterium sp. UBA807
TCTGGAGTAGCAGCAGCAGTTGTATCTGGAGTTTCAACAGCAGTTGAATCAGCAGCAGCTTCAGCGTTGTTCTCAGCTTGTTTACAAGATACTACAGTTAATGCAGCAATAACAGCTAAACTTAAAAATACTTTTTTCATCTTACTTAATTATAAAAGGTTAATTATTAATTCGAGGCAAAGATATAAATTTTTTAATAGGTTAAAATAATTTTTTTAATTTTTTTAAAAAACCTATATTTTACTTCGCGTTTTCACTTACAATAATCGTGCCAAAAAACTTAAAATAATCTTAAAACTCTATTTTTTCTTCTCTTTTGAAATGATTTTTAATTCTTTAATGAGATTTTCTGCGCCGGCATATTTATCAATAATAAACAAAACATAGCGCATATCAACCATAATATTCCGGCAAATATCTGGAGAATAATAAATATCGCTCATTGTTCCTTCCCAAACACGATCAAAATTCAAGCCAATCAGGTTTCCCTTGTTATCTAAAGCTGGGCTTCCTGAGTTTCCACCAGTTGTGTGATTTGTTGCAATAAAATCTAAAGGCATTCTTCCATTTACACCGTAAACGCCATAATCCTTAGCATAATATAAATCAATAAGCTTTTTTGGTGCATCAAATTCATAATCTCCCGGGATATATTTTTCAATTACTCCATCCAAATATGAGAAAGGCTCATAAAAAACCGCATCACTTGGTTTGTAACCCTTTATTTTTCCATAAGTTACACGAAGCGTGCTGTTGGCATCAGGAAAAATTCTGCCTTTTGGAAATAATTCCAATATAGCCTTCATATAGGTTCTTTGAGTGGTTGTATTCCTTAAATTGATCTCATCATATTTAGGAGCTACATTTTTTATATGTGCATCAGCAATTGCTTTTATCACCTGATATCCTTTGTCATTGTTTAATTTTTCCAGGACGGTTTTAGTATCACCAGTTAATAATTCTTTAATCTTATTGTAACTAACCAATTGCGATTTAGTGAAAACCTCGTTTGCTAAATTTTCCCCATTGATATTTTCTAATGAACCCGGTAGAAATTGTTTCGGATATTCTTTGCTGTAAATATCAATTAATCGTTCAAAAACTTTTTGATTGACTGCCGGATTGAATTCATCATAAAACTCATTCAATCCCGTAATTAAAGTTCCTCTTCTGTCGTTAAATGCCTGTTCTCCTTTGTTGGTATACAATTGCTCAAGCTGATATAATTTGTAACCAACATTCAGTATCTCAGAATTGGTTCCAACAATTTCATTAAAGTAATCACGAGCAAGTGCATAGTCTTTTATTTCTGCATAGTTTTTTTCAAAATCTGTAAGCAAGCTTCCATATTCTGCTTGTTTACCTGATTTTATAACCCTTTCCTGAAATTCCTTTTCAAACTTTTGCTTAGCAGCAATGGCATTCGCCCTTTTAAGACCTTTGATTTCTCCTTGCCATTTCTTCCAGGCATTAGCGATGGTTGCATTTTTTGCAGCATACTGAATTTTGATCGCCTTATCTTTTCGCATAAATTCATTCTGAACTTTTAAAGTAACATCACGGATTTTTATCTTGGCTGGATCTGAATTATTCACAATTTGTTCAACGGCATACGAAGGCAGGTATTCCTGAGTAGTTCCCGGATAACCCAAAACCATGGTAAAATCATTTTCTTTCAAGCCTTTGATTGAAATAGGGAAAAAGTATTTTGGCTTGTAAGGCACATTATCAGGTGAATATTCTGCCGGGTGATTGTCTTTATCAGCATAAATCCTAAACAACGAAAAATCCCCAGTATGCCTTGGCCAAACCCAATTATCAGTAACATCAGCAAATTTTCCAATCGAACTTGGTGGCGCTCCAACCAAACGGATATCCTTGAAAGTTTCAGTTACAAAAAGCAGGTATTGGTTTCCGTTGTAAAACGTTTTAATAACGTTCTCTTCCCAGTTTTCTTTTGGTAAAGTTTTGGTAAGATTAGCGATGTTGTCCTGGATTTTTTTCTGTTTATCAGCTTCAGAAACAACCGAAGCGACACCATCAAGAACTTTTGCAGTTACATCTTCAATTCTTACAACAAATGAAACAATCATTCCTTTATTAGGTAATTCATCTTCCATTTTATAAGCCCAATAACCATCTGCTAAATAATCGTGCTCAACGGTTGAATGATTTTGAATGGCATCATAACCGCAGTGATGATTGGTTAAAATCAGGCCTTTGTCAGAGATAACTTCGGCTGTACATTTTTTATCAAATTGAGGGACACCGTCTTTTATGCTCGATTTGTTGATAGAATAAATTTGTTCGGCTGTGATTTTCATGCCTAAACTTTTCATCTCGTCTTCGTTCATTCCTTTAAGTAAAGAAGGAATCCACATTCCGCCTTGCTGGGCAGATACCTGAACGACAAACAGAAACAGGAATATTTTTATTAACTTCATAAAAAAACATTTGATTCAGCGAAAATAACTAATTTTTTCAGGTCATAAAAAAGCCCTTCCACTTTTAACAGTAAGAAGGGGCTTAGTTTTTAGGAAGTGAAAATTTATTTTTTTATAACTTTCTTGAAAATAATTTTTTTCTCATCCGTAATTAATTTTAGATAATAGCTGCCCGAAGCAAGATGCAGCATTTCAATTTTTTGATTATTAATTTTTTGATGATCTACTAAACGTCCATCAACATCATAGATTCCAACTTCCTGGATTTTTAACTGACTTTCAATCCAAAGTAGGTTTGATGTTGGATTCGGATAAAGAGCGACCTGATTTTGAAGTTCGGCAATTTCAGGATTTGCTAATACTTGTCCCGAAGTCCAATCATACCAATAGTCGGCAGTAATATTAGTAAGGTCAGGAGTTTGATTGGTACCAACACCACTGTTTCCGTTATTAAAAATTACATTAACTGACGTCACTCCTGTAAAAGTATATTGATACCAGCCACCACCATAGACACTCATTGCCACACCGGGCCATGTTACGCTGGCAACACTACCGGATGGTAAAGCATTCCAATAATATATTTTAGGAATTGGCCAGCCGGAAGGTGGTTTAAAATAAACTGTAAATGAATTAATCTGGCTAAATGAATAGGTTTCTGTTTTTACTTCTGAAACGTTATTAGAAATATCAGAAGCGATTGCTTTCAAAGTGGTAGTAGTGCTTATAGGTATTGTCAATGGACTTGCACCGGAAGCTGAAGCAGTAGTTGGAGTTGAACCATCCGTAGTGTAGTAAATCGTCGGATTTGGGTCATCATTATCGGTAGCAGTCAACACAACATTGACAGTATTTCCAGTCTGGAAATTTCCTCCTGCTGGCGAAATTGTTAAACAAGGTGCGTTTGTATTTGATGGTGCACTTACCCAACTGGATGATGCCACATCATACCAGGCATCTGAATTTGCGGATAAATCAGCAGTTTGATTACCACTTCCCCCCGAACCGTTATTAAAAATTAAATTAGTTGAAGAAATACCGGTGAAAGTAAATTCATACCAACCGTTGCATTCAGCAGTCATAGCTTCACCTGGCCAAACGGTATCAGCTAAATTTCCTGCGGGCAGTGCATTCCAATGATGGATTTTTACTGTTGTCCATGAAGCAGGAGGCTTTACATGTACTGTAAATGAAGGTACGGTTCCAATAAAATAGGTTTTGGATGAAACTTCACAAACATTACCATCATTATCTTTTGCAAATGCTTTGAAAGTAGTCGTTTGTGTAATGGGAATTGTAATTGTTCCAACCGCAGAAGCCGAGGACAAAGTTGGTGTAGTCCCGTCTGTTGTATAATAAAGTGTTGGATTCGGATCGGTACTGTCGGTAGCATTAATTGTAACACTCATCGGTGTGGCCGAATAATTATTGTCCGGAGCAAAATGCACTACAGGATTCACATTCAGATTGGTTCCAACCCAAGTGTGTTGTATAGCTGTTTTGGTAACATTCCCTTTTGTATCTGTAATTTCAATATAATAATCTACCAATTTTTGTGAGACACCTGTAATCATTGCACTATATTGATTCGCAATTTTTGTAGGTAAAATAAAAAAACTAATGTTCGGATTACTGGTAATATTATCTTTTGGAAAAATACGTTCTGTCATTGGCAACGAAATCCACGAACCAACATCACTTCCGCCGGCATAGGTTTCGTTATCATTATTAGTCCCGTTGATGCCGTCATTATCCAAACGATATTTTAATACCGCATTCTGTACGCCATTTACATCATAGGCTAAAGTCCAAACGGTAAAATCGGCAGAATTTAAATGCTGCTGATAACCGTAATTTGGACCAAATCCGATTTCCCCCGGATTATATGGATATCTTTGAGGAATAAAAACGCTGGGACCTGTCGTATCGATATTAGGGTGAGCATCTAAAGTAGGCTGCGCAAAATTAACAGCATTGTTTGCTGCAATAGTAGCTTTTATTTCTAAATCTAAAGCATCGCCATAATATGCGTTCCCACTATCCAAACCGGGCATCAGGAAATGCCATGCTTTTTCAGCCGGTGAAGCAGAAGCGGTTGGATTAACAATATCGGCTATCTGAACACTACCTTCCATTTGTTCGGCCATCACGCAGTGATTCTCAGCAGCAATCATTACCGCCTGATTTCTTACATCTTCGGTCCATCCATTTGGATTGAATTCATAATTTGAAGTGTAAAACGGCCATAACCAATTAATAAATTGTGGAGATCCCCAATCATTAGCGGCATTAAACCAGGAACCATCTTCTACATGTACCACATCATTGTCGGGAACCGGATTGTCAGCTAAATATTGCTGAATAGTAGTTGGAGTATAACCCGCACCTGCAATCTGATTAGTAAATCCGGGAACTGCTTCATCATAATAACTCGAGCCGCCACCCCATGCATTATCACCATCATGTGCTAAAAGAACCAAAGAAGGTCTTCCGGGAAGAGCAAAAGGAGCTATATTAGTTTGAATATTCCCAATACCTTGCTGTGAATACCCATCGCGATAACTGTCAAGTTCAGCCATTGGGACCACATTTATTTTATACTCTACTCCGTTGTTGGGATCGACATATTTAGCTTTATGTGGAGTAAAACAATAAGGTGCTGCAAATTGTCCACCTCTACCATCAATTTGCCCGTTATGCCAATTCACACCATTGGTCGTTACTTTGTCAGCTTTATTCGGCGGGTCAATATTGCAGCCGTTAGTGCCAAATGTCAATGGATAATCGTTTAACGTTCTTGCTAAATGGCTGTTGGCAATAACAGACCATTCGATTCCCTCTTCAACTAAAGTTTTTATGATTCTTTCAGAGAAAGCAGCTTCGGCAGGCCAATATCCCTTCGAGTCCTGGCTTCCAAATGTTTGAGCTGCATAAAATTTGAATGCCTCAATTTCCTTTTTCAAAACCATATCACTTACTAAAGGCGAAAGAGTATGATGCATGGTGAAATTGACAACATCTAATCGTGGTTTTCCACCGGTTGTTAACCAGTTTTTTGCTGTGATGATGTTATTCTGCCAACCATTTTGATAACCCCACTGTCCGCTTGGTGCCAAACTGTTGATGCTTTCCAAAAGCGAACCTCCATAGGTTACCTGTGCACCAGCTTTAGGATAACTGCGGATAGAGTTTACAGCAGTATTGGGTTTGAATTGATACGCCTGAACTCGGTCGGGAAGACTGAAGATTTCCTCTAAATTGTTTAATGGATGAGCCAAACCGTCAGAATAGGTATTTTGTCCCGAAGTTTTCAGATCCTGTGATTCCTTGGTCATTTGGGAACGGTTTGGGTTTGTATGGCTAACATCTCCCCAATAAGTAGGTTGGTGCAAATGCCATAAGTAAGTTGTCTGAACTTGCTGAGCTTGTATTTTAGACAAAAACAAACTGCAAATAACAAGTAAAATTTTTTTCATGGAGATAGTTTGGTTAGGGATTACTTTTTAAAAGTAAAAAAAAATAACTCCACTCATTAGGTCATGAAGAAACGAAATCGTTTTCGTGTTTGTAACTTTTTTAAATAAAATTTATGGAATAGTTATATGTTTTAAAATAACATCAGTTGCGCCTTTGCTCATCTGTACGAATGTTGAGCAAATATGACCTTTTTCGTTTCGAATGTCTTCATTCGAGATTAAGGAAGATAAAGCGTCATTTAGCTGATCCTGATTAGCAACTGAAATGCAGCCAGTCTGATGAACCAAAGCCACTGCTTCGGCAAAATTTGAAAAATTGGGACCGATGATAATCGGAATTCCAAAAGTGGCAGGCTCTAATATATTATGAAGACCGGCGGTTCCAAAACCACCACCAACATAAGCAATATCGGCATAACTGTAAACTTTCGTGAGAATACCAATTGCGTCTATAATTAAAACATCAAAGGCAGATAAATCTCTGTTGTCTTTTTCCGAAAACAAAATTGTTTTTTTAGAAATAGAATTCTTTAATTCCTGAATCTGTTCCGGCTTGATGATGTGTGGTGCAAAGATAAATTTTACACTTCCATTGGTTTGATTGATAAAATTCACAATCAGGTTTTCGTCTTTTGGCCATGAACTTCCAATGACTATTGTAATTGTGTTATTCTTGAATTGTTTGATAAAATCTAAGGAATTATCGCGTTCCAAAATAGCAACTACACGGTCAAAACGTGTATCGCCCGATATTTTTACATTGTTGAAACCAAGCCTTTGAAGCAATGATTTTGAATTTTCATTCTGCACAAAAAAATAGTCAAACGTCTTTAAGGCATTTCTGTAAAATCCACCGTACCATTTAAAAAACGCCTGATTTTCCCTAAAGATTCCTGAAATTAAATAAGTTTTAATATTCGCTTTTTTTAATTCATTCAGATAATTGGGCCAGTATTCATATTTGATAAAGAAAACCAATTCGGGATGCACCAGTTTCAGAAATTTTTTTGCGTTTGATTTGGTGTCTAATGGAAGATAAACCGTAACATCTGCAATCGTATTATTTTTTCGGACTTCATAACCTGAAGGTGAAAAAAAAGTAACCACAATTTTATGATTCGGGAACTTGGTTTTCATTTTTTCCATAACCGGCAAACCCTGTTCGAATTCGCCTAACGAAGCTGCATGAAACCAAATCGTCTTGTCTTCCGGATTTATCTTATTGTCTAAAGTTTCAAAAACCGTTTTTCTTCCGTCAACAAACAGCTTTATTTTTGGACTGAAAAAAGCCAGTAATTTCACAATTTGTGAAGCAATAATCAGCAAAATATTATATAGAAAAAGCATCCCGAAAAATTTCTTGTGCTAAAATACGTTTCTTTTACGGAATAGGATATTCTACCTTAGAATTTCTTACTTTTGCAACTCTAATTTCAGGAAAATGAAAAAAATTCAGATGGTTGACTTAAAAAGTCAATACGAAAAAATAAAATCAACGGTTGACGCTTCTATACAAGAAGTTTTAGACACTACGACTTATATTAATGGCCCAAAAGTTCATGAATTTCAGAAAAATCTTGAAGCATATTTGGATGTAAAGCATGTAATTCCATGCGCCAACGGAACAGATGCTTTACAGATTGCAATGATGGGGCTGGGATTGAAACCCGGCGACGAAGTTATCACAGCCGATTTTACTTTTGCGGCAACCGTTGAAGTTATTGCTTTGTTGCAATTGACTCCGGTTTTGGTTGATGTTGATTTGGATACTATGAATATTTCACTCGACGCAATTAAAAAAGCAATTACACCAAAAACAAAAGCAATTGTTCCGGTTCATTTGTTCGGAAGAGCAGCAAATATGGAAGCAATTATGGAAATTGCAAATCAGCATAATTTATTTGTGATAGAAGACAATGCTCAGGCAATTGGTGCTAATTGTAAATTTTCAGACGGAACTAAAAAGAAAGCAGGAACCATTGGTCACGTATCGTCGACATCATTTTTTCCATCTAAAAACTTAGGTTGTTATGGCGATGGCGGAGCGATTTTTACTAATGATGATAATCTCGCTCATATCATTCGCGGAATTGTAAATCACGGAATGTACGTTCGTTACCATCATGATGTTGTTGGCGTCAATTCGCGCTTGGACAGTGTTCAGGCTGCGGTTTTAGATGCAAAATTACCTTTGTTGAACGATTATAATTCGGCAAGAAGAAATGCTGCTGCAAAATATAATGCTGCTTTATCAGGAAATAAGCATATCATAACTCCGTCTTTTGATATTAACGGAGATGACCACGTTTTCCACCAATATACTTTAAGAATAATTGATGCCAACAGAGATGCCTTAATGGAGCATTTATTGGCAAAAGGAATCCCGTGTGCAATTTATTATCCAATTCCGTTGCACTCGCAAAAAGCTTATGTCGATTCAAGATATAAAGAAGAAGATTTTCCGGTAACAAACCAATTGGTGAAAGAAGTAATCTCCTTACCAATGCACACCGAGTTGGAAGACGAGCAAATAAAATTCATTACAGACAGCGTTTTAGAATTCTTAAAATAAAAGAGAAAAGAATATAGAATATAGAATATAGACTTTTAAAGTTGATACTTCTATTTTCTATTCTCTTTTTTCTATTTTCTTAAAAAATATGAAGATAGTAGTAACCGGAGGTTTAGGTTTTATTGGTTCACACACTGTTGTTGAACTTCAGAATGAGGGTTTTGAAGTTATTGCTATTGACAATCTTTCCAATTCTTCCATTGATGTCCTTGAAGGAATTCAGAAAATAACCGGCAAAAAACCTGTTTTTGAAAACATCGATTTAAGGGATAAAGCAGCCGTTCAGAATTTCTTTAAAAAGTATAATGATATTTCCGGGATAATCCATTTTGCAGCCTCAAAAGCCGTTGGTGAAAGTGTTGAAAATCCGCTGCTGTACTACGAAAACAACATTAATTCGTTAGTTTATCTTTTACAGGAAATGGCAAATTTGCCAGAAGCTAATTTTATTTTCAGTTCGTCATGTACGGTTTACGGTCAAGCCGAAAAGATGCCAATTACCGAAGATGCTTCGGTTCAACCGGCAAATTCGCCTTACGGGAATACCAAGCAGATTGGGGAAGAAATTATAAATGATGTAGCAAAAGTTACCAATATCAAAGCAGTTTCATTACGCTATTTTAACCCGATTGGTGCGCATTCGAGTGCCGAAATTGGAGAACTGCCACTTGGAGTTCCACAGAATCTTGTGCCATTTATTACACAGACTGCATTTGGATTGCGGAAAGAACTTTCGGTTTTTGGCAATGATTATCCAACACCTGACGGAACCTGCATACGCGATTATATACACGTAGTCGATTTGGCGAAAGCCCACGTTGTTGCATTGCAGCGATTATTGAAAAAACAAAATGTCGAGAAAGTTGAAATCTTCAATCTGGGAACCGGAAAAGGGAGTTCGGTTCTGGAAGTAATTCATGCTTTTGAAAAAATATCTGGTAAAAAACTGCCTTATAAAATTGTTGACAGAAGAAGTGGCGACATCATTATAGCTTATGCCAATACCGACAAGGCAAACAAAGTCTTGGGCTGGAAAGCAGAACTTTCTCTGGAACAAGCATTGGCATCGGCCTGGAAATGGGAACAGAAAATCAGAAGTTAATTATAAAAAAAGCCCCGAATTTCGGGGCTTTTTTGTGGTTTATTTCTTTACAGATTCTTTCAGTTTTTTAGCTGATTCTTCCATTTTATCGGCAGCTTTTATTTTTGCACTGTCGATTTTAGCATTTGCCTTGTCTTTCAAGGTGTCCAGTTTAGCTTCTGCTTTTATTTTTGCAGAATCTACTGTTTCTTTTACTTCATTGGTCACTGCATCGGTAGCATCGTCTAATTTTTCTTTGGTTTCCGGTTTGCATGAAGCCAAAGCTGCTATAACTGCAAAGGATAAGATTATTTTTCTCATGATTATATGATTTAATTATTATGCCGAAATGGTCTCTACTTCATTATTGATTTTACCTACCAGCCCAACCAAAACTTTTCCGGGGCCAACTTCGGTAAAGCTGGTTGCTCCGTCTTTTATCATTTGCTGTACCGATTGCGTCCATTTTACAGGGGCCGTCAATTGGATGATTAGGTTTTTCTTGATTTCATTGGCATCCGAAACTGCACTTGCAGTAACATTTTGATAAACAGGGCAACTTGGAGTTGAGAAAGTTGTCGCTTCAATGGCTGCAGCCAATTCTTCTCTTGCCGGTTCCATCATTGGCGAGTGGAAAGCACCACCAACAGGTAAGATCAAAGCACGCTTTGCACCGGCTTCCTTCATTTTCTCACAGGCTAATTCTACTGCTTTATATTCTCCCGAAATTACTAATTGCCCCGGGCAATTATAATTCGCAGCAACCACAACGCCATCAATCGAAGCACAAATATCTTCCACAATTTTATCATCCAAATTTAATACTGCGGCCATAGTGCTTGGAGTAATTTCACAGGCTTTCTGCATCGCCATCGCGCGTTTTGAAACCAATCGCAATGCGTCTTCAAAAGACAAGGTTCCGTTGGCAACCAAGGCAGAAAATTCACCAAGCGAATGTCCTGCCACCATATCGGGTTTAATATTTAGGGTTTTGGCCAAGATTACCGAATGTAAAAAAACCGCTGGTTGTGTGACTTTGGTTTCTTTCAGTTCTTCGGCTGTACCTTCAAACATAATATCTGTAATGCGGAAACCTAAAATATCATTGGCTTTTTCGAAAAGCTCTTTGGCTAATGCCGAATTCTCGTATAAATCTTTACCCATTCCGGTAAATTGTGCTCCCTGTCCTGGAAAAACGTATGCTTTCATTAATGCTGAATTTATTTCAGCATCTGTTCAATGCCGAAGTTAATATTGGTTTTGTTTAGATGAACAAAAATACTAATTTTTTAGAAAGATATATTTTTTGGATACTGTCATTTCGACGAAGGTGAAATCCCATAATAATAGTTTGATGAGATTTCTCCTTCGTCGAAATGACAAACTGGTTAAAGTTTAATTGCATTAATAATTTTCAGTAGTTCTTTATTTAGGTCTTCATTAGAAACAATCCCTTTTTCAGTATCAAAATTCTCATTGAAACTTGGTAACGAAAAACTTCCTTTCACAATCCCGCCCTGAAATGGCATTCTTTTTACAGCAATGTCAAGAACAGAACTTCCACCACGAGCTCCGGGAGAAGTTGCTAATAAAAGCATCGGTTTTTCCTGAAAGGTTTTTCCATTGATACGCGACATCCAATCGAGGATGTTTTTGAAAGCGGTTGTATAATTCCCATTGTTTTCCGCAAATGAAATCAGGATGAGATCGGCTTCGCCAATTTTATTATAAAAGTCGTGCGCCAATTGTGGAATACCATCTTTCTTTTCCCTGTCTTTGGAATAGATTGGCATTTCGTAATCGTTTAAATCCAATAAATCGACGGTTGCATTTTTGAATAGGCCAGAAGCATATTTTGCCAGCTGTTTGTTGATGGAATCACTACTGTTGGATGCGCCAAAGGCAAGTATTTTTTTCTTCATTATTTTTTGTTCAGATAATAAGTCAATGCACCTGACGGGCATTTTTTTACGGTTTCGATAATTTTATCGGTAGATGAACCTTCAGGAGTAATCCATGGTTTTTCCTTTGGTTTAAAAACATCGGGGTTATTCTTTACACAATTGGCAGAATGAATGCATTTTCCTGATTGCCACACTATGGTCACTTCGCCATTGGTGTATTCTTTTGTTAGGTCTTTAGGATCCATTATATAGTGGTGTTAATAGTTATTTTGTTTTTCAGGATTTTAGAAATTGGACATTTTTCGGCAATCAAGAGCAAACGTTCTTTTTGTTCATCGCTTATATTTGTTGGGAACGTGATAGTTCTTGAAATGCTGGTTTCCAATTCGGGATTCATGTCCTGGGCTAAATTTAATGAAATGTTGATTTCGGGAATATCCCAGCCTTTTCTGTCGATGTACATTCGTAAAGTCGATAACGTACAACCAGCCAATGAAGCCAGAAAAGTTGAAAATGGGTCGGGCCCAATGTTTTGGCCACCAACATTCTCAGGTTCATCCATCAACAAGGTACCGTTACGCCAGGAAATGGTACACAGATATTTCTGTGTACCAATTGTTCCTTCAACGTTATTTTCTAAAAGATTTGCCATAATTTATTTTTAATAAATTGA
>DBIH01000061.1 GCA_002296885.1 Flavobacterium sp. UBA807
TTTAGGATAGATGGCCAGTCAGCATTTGGAAATTTGTTTTTCTGCAATGCCAGTTTGGCAACATCAATAGTAAGGTTTGAATTGATAAACTCTTGAATTTCGATAGCTAATAAGGATTTATCCATACCAGCTTTTTAATTATTAAAAATATAATTCAAAATGTTAGCTCCCATTTTCAAAGCTTTTTCGCGAACCTCTTTTGGGTCATTATGCACTTCAGGGTCTTCCCATCCGTCACCTAAATCACATTCGTAAGTGTAAAGTAAAACCAATCTTCCATCAATGAAAATACCAAAAGCCTGCGGGCGTTTGCCATCGTGTTCGTGAATTTTTGGCAACCCGTTAGCAAAAAGATTTGGTTTTTGAAATATAGGATGGTTGGCAGGTAGTTCAACCAAATCATTATTTGGGAAAATCCGTTTGATCTCTCTTCGAATGTATTGATCCATTCCATAATTATCGTCGGCATGAAGAAATCCGCCCGACATTAAATAGTTTCTCAGATTAATGATTTCAGCATCGCTGAAAACCACATTGCCGTGCCCTGTCATGTGTACAAAAGGATAAGCAAATATGTCAGGACTTCCCGGTTCAACAGTTGCCGGTTTGTTTTTGATATTGGTATTTATCGTTTGATTGGCATACTTTATTAAATTAGGCAGAGAAGTAGGGTTGGCATACCAATCGCCACCGCCACTATATTTTAACAGCGCAATTTCCTGTGAGTAGGAAACGGTTGAAATTATAAGAAATAGGAATATATATTTTCTCATACTTTATGCTTTTTGACTTCTGCTAAAAGTGTGTTGATTTCTTCATTTTTTAAATTCATTTTGTCAGCAAGAGCTTTCCCTTTCTGGACATAAACAGAAGCTTGTTTATAGTCTTTTAACTTCAGGAATAATTTTGTTGTCAGGACATATTTGTCTAATGATTCGCCCAAAGAAAGTAAGTGCTTACTCCATTCTGCAGCTTGCAACAAACCTTTTTTATCATTTATGGTTTCGTAATAAGTGTTGCAGATGTCATAAAGCAATACAGGATCATTCCATGAAAATTTTTGAACATTTTCTGATGTAACCTTTTGATATTTCTTTGTATTTGTGGTTTGTGATAGAATCTGTATATCAAACCTGTAAAGCAAAGAATCTACTTTTCGGATTTGAAAAGCTTCAGCAACAAGGCGTTTTTTGTTGTAATTGACAGTATCAACATTGTCTACAAATGGTTTTAATGTTTCAGATATTGTGTACATGATTTTTTTATCGACTCTACTTGGTGAAGCAACCTTAGCAAATTCATCTTTGTTTTTTACGACAAACCTGAATTCATCAGTGTCGAAGTTATTGATGCCGTTTGAAAAAACACGCCAATTCAGTTCGGTGAACTTGTCTTCGGGTTTAAGCGATGCCAAATAACTTTGTGTAACCGAAGTAGCATCCATTCCAGCCTTTCTAATTGTAGTAATATATTTTAGGCATTTGTCAGCATTTGTCGGATCGGCATTATAGGTTTTTAATATTGTTGGCAACTGATTTTCGGGAAGCAAAACGTCATTTCCTTGAGTTAGAAATGCTTCTTTAGTCAGCTCGCCGGAAGTGCAGTAAAGAAGGTTTTCCTCGGTGTCTATAAATGCGAATGTTGGAAAACTGGTTACGATGAATTTATTTTTAAACTTAGCACGTAACTCTTGCCCATACGCCGAAGTCGCATCAACAGCCATTCTAACAAAATTTTTTCGGTAAAAGGCTGTAACGGTACTGTCGGTAAAAACCTCATTCTTCATTTTGTTGCAGTGCGGACACCACGTGGCATAAAAAAATATCACCATAGGTTTATCCTGAGCCAGAGAAACGCTGCGCGAATCAATGTAATTTTTATCAGTAAAAAGTGTTTGCTTCTGACTAAAAAGTGCAGCCGTATTAAGGGTAAAGAATAAAACTAAAATAAACCTTTTAACCATTTTATCATTCATTATGAAAAACCACACTATGGCAGGCAACTATTGCGGCAGTTTCTGTACGCAAACGCGTGGCTCCCAAAGATACAGGAATAAAATTATTATCAATAGCTTGTTGGATTTCTTTAACAGAAAAATCGCCTTCGGGACCAATTAAAATGGTTATATCCGTATTGGATTTCAATTCGTTTTTCAAAGACTTTTTATCGGTTTCTTCGCAATGGGCGATAAATGATAGCCCGGAATGTTTTTGTTTTATGAATTCTTTGAATGCAATTGGCTCATTTAATTTTGGCAGATAATAATGCAATGATTGTTTCATTGCGCTTTCCAGAATCTTCTGAAATCGGTCTGTTTTAATTACTTTTCGTTCCGAATGTTCACAAATAATTGGGGTAATTTCTTGTATGCCAATTTCGGTGGCTTTTTCCAGAAACCATTCATAACGCTCATTCATTTTGGTTGGCGCCACCACTAAATGCAACCAGAATTTTGGAGCTTCCTGTTTTTCAAACGAAACAATTTTCACTGTACATTTAGTATCAGAAGCAATAGAAATTTCAGTTGTGAATAAAAAACCTAAACCATTTGTAACGTGCAGAGTATCGCCTTCTTTTTTACGCAATACTTTGATGATGTGTTTGCTTTCTTCTTTATCAAAAACAAAGGAAGAAGCAGCTTCATTTATATCTGGATTGTAGAATAATTGCATGGCTTAAAATTCTATTCTTGCTTTGGAAACTACATTGGCATCTGAAAATTTATCATGCAAAAACTTTTGATAACCAACGATTCCAATCATTGCAGCATTATCAGTTGTATATTCAAATTTTGGTATGAAAGTTTTCCAGCCATATTTACTTTCAGCATCTTTCAGTGTCTGTCGGATTCCTGAATTTGCCGAAACTCCACCACCAATCGCAATCTGATTGATTCCGGTTTCAGCTACAGCCAGTTTCAGCTTGTCCATTAGAATTTCTATGATGATATTTTGGACAGAAGCGCAAATGTCTGCTTTGTTTTCTTCGATGAAATTCGGGTTTTCATTCACATTTTTCTGTACAAAATACAGGATTTGAGTTTTCAAACCTGAAAAGCTAAAATTCAAGCCATCAATTTTTGGTTTGGTGAAAGCATATTTTTTTGGATTTCCTTCTTTGGCAAACTGATCTATCAATGGACCGCCAGGATAAGGCAGTCCCAGTATTTTTGCAGTTTTATCAAATGCTTCACCAACAGCGTCGTCGGTAGTTTCGCCAATAATTTCCATATTAAAGAAATCATTAACTTTCACTACCTGCGTATGTCCGCCCGAAATGGTTAATGCCAAAAACGGAAAAGTTGGTTTGTCAAAACCTTCTTCATCAATAAAATGTGCAAGGATATGCGCATGCATGTGATTCACGGCAATTAACGGAATATCAAGTGCCAGTGCCAGTGATTTTGCAAAAGAAGAACCAACCAAAAGCGAACCCATCAATCCCGGGCCCTGAGTAAAAGCAATCGCAGACAACTGATTTTTGGTAACATTAGCTTTCTTTAATGCCACATCAATTACCGGTACGATATTCTGCTGATGGGCTCTCGAAGCCAGTTCAGGAACTACTCCGCCGTATTCTTCGTGAATGCTTTGTCGGGCTACAACATTCGAAAGCACTTTGTCATTTCTTAAAACTGCAGCAGCAGTATCGTCACAAGAACTTTCAATAGCCAGTATAAAAACTTCGTCAGTATGCATAAAAGGCGCAATTTTTGAATTATATTTGACAATCGATCTGATGAAAATCAAATGTAAAGATTTTTACAAAGGTAATTTTCTTTCCCAAGTCAAAAGAATAATTGGAACAAATTAAAACAAATAGCGGTTTTAAAAAATTTCGAAAAATACTTTTCCGCACAATTATTGGGCTGATTTTACTTTTATTGCTAATCAGCATTGCGCTTTCGTTGCCTTTTGTCCAGACTAAAATTGCGCATTATGCTACTGATAAACTTAACGAAAAATATAAAACACATATCAATGTTGACGAAGTTGCCATTACCTTTTTTGGTGGAGTAAAGCTCAAAAAGGTGTTGATTTATGATCATCATAATGATACGCTGATTTGCGCCAGCCGTATAAAGACAAGCATTTTAGATTTTAAAAAATTAGTCGATGGCAAATTGCTTTTCGGCGATTTGAGACTTGATGATTTCTATCTCCAGATAAAAAACTATAAAGGTGAAAAAGAAACAAGCCTTGATAAGTTTATTGCGGCTTTTGATGATGGAAAAAAAGGGAGTGGAAAGTTTTTACTGACTTCAAAGAATATTTACCTGACCAATACCCGGTTTGTGATGCTCGATTATAATCGCCCAAATCCGAAAGATGTTGATTTTACTAAGATCAATGCACATTTAACCGATTTTAAAATCAAAGGACCGAACGTAACATCAACCATAAATTCTATGAATTTTCACGACCATAGAGGTGTTCAGGTTGATAATCTCACTGCGGATTTTAGTTATACGAAGAAAAATATAGTTCTTGATAAATTAGAGGTAACTACCAAAGAATCTTTTTTGAAAGGGCATGTTCTTCTAAAATACAACAAAGACAATCATGATTTCAGCGACTTTAATAACCGAGTGAAATTTGATGTAATCCTTGACAGTGCTACATTGGCAACAAACGATATCCGTCATTTTTATAAAGAGCTGGATAAAAATCAAAAGTTTTCACTTAGATCGAAAATCAAAGGAACGCTGAATGATTTTTATGTTACCAAAATGAATCTTAGAGATCATAAATTTTCGAATATTCAGGGCGATGTCAATTTCAAAAACCTGTTTCCAAGAGCTCCCGGAAAGTTTTATATGAAAGGAGATTTCAAACGGATTTCTTCCAACTATGTTGATTTGACAAAGCTACTGCCTAATATCCTCGGAAAAAAACTGCCAACATCATTGCAAAAATTGGGGCAGTTCAATTTTACCGGAAAAGTAGAAGTCACACAACAATATATCAATGCCGATTTTGTAATGAATACCGCTCTGGGTCTAATAGAATCGGATTTGCATATGTCAGACCTCAATAATATTGACAATGCAAAATATAACGGAAACATTATTCTGGATGGTTTTGATGTCGGTGCGATGATTAACGACAAAACCATCGGGAAAGTGAGCATGAACCTCGATGTAGATGGAAAGGGGTTTAATCAAAAATATATTAATACTTCATTTGCCGGCGATGTTTTCCAACTGAAATACAACGGTTATAATTATACTAAGATTATTGTCGACGGTAGCTTTAAACAGCCTATATTCAAAGGAAAATTCTATATAAACGATCCAAACCTGTTTATGGATTTCAACGGGATCTTAGATTTGTCTAAAAGAGAAAATATCTACGATTTCCATTCCAAAATCGATTACGCCAATCTTGAAAAGCTGAACTTCATTAAAGATTCCATCTCAATCTTCAAAGGCGATATTGTGGTGAAAGCAACCGGAAATTCTTTTGACAATCTAAAGGGAAATATGCTGCTTACCAATGCTTCCTATCAGAATAAAAAAGATCTATATTTTGTTGATTACCTAAATATCAATTCGACTTTTGATGCAAGTGGTGAAAGAGCCATTACGATTGATTCTCCTGATGCCATTAAAGGTTCTGTGATTGGAAGATACAAATTCAATCAATTACAGAAAATGGTTGAAAATTCATTGGGAAGTTTTTACTCCAATTACAGACCCAATAAAGTCTTGCCCAATCAATACCTGAAGTTTGATTTTGACTTAAACAGTAAGATTATTGAAATTTTCAATCCCGATATTTCGCTGGCTAAAAGCACTAAACTTAAAGGTAATATTGCTTCTGAGAGCAAGAATTTTAAGCTCGATTTCAGTTCGCCGAAAATTGTAGCCTACAACAATACTTTTGATAATGTACTGGTTCAGTTGGATAATAGGAATCCTTTGTACAATGCTTATGTCCAAATGGATTCAATAAAGACAAAGCATTATAAAATCAGGGACTTTAGTATGATCAATACGTTTTCGAGAGATACGCTGAATTTTAGGACAGAGTTCAAAGGCGGAAAATCGGGGAATGATTTTTACAACCTCAATTTTTACCACACCATCAATAAGGAAAACAAAAATGTAATCGGATTCAATAAATCGGAGCTCCAGTTTAAGGATTATTTATGGTATCTGAATGAAAAGGAAAATAAGGAAAACAACAAAATTGTTTTTGATAAGAAGCTCACTAATTTCTCGTTTCAGGATCTTATTATTTCGCACGAAAATCAAACCATTACCTTTTTGGGAATGCTTCAGGGCAAGCAGAATAAGGATCTGCAGCTCACGTTTGACAATGTCAACCTGAATAAAGTGACACCTGATGTGGAGAAATTTAAATTTGACGGAAACCTTAACGGTAAGATTAATTTTAAGCAAAATAATACAGTATTCCAGCCTACATCAACGCTACGAATTGATGATTTAAAAGTAAATGACATAGCACTCGGAAAAATGAATCTTGATATTCAAGGAGATGAAACGCTGAGTAAGTTTCATCTGAATTCAAATCTTGAAAATCAGAACATAGAATCCTTTAGTGCCAACGGTGATATTTTTATAGCTGACAATAAAACATCGCTTGATGTTGATCTGAGTTTTGATAAATTCAATCTTGGAGTCTTAGGAAAAATAGGCGGTGATGTTATTACAAACATTCGTGGATTTGCTTCTGGAAATGCCCGAATAGACGGTGATGTCAATGATTTAGATTACAACGGACGTCTGTTCGTAAATGAAGCCGGTTTGACAATTCCTTATTTGAATACAGATTATAAAATTGACAATAATTCAGTTGTTGATGTCACAGAAAACAAATTCATTATCAGGGAAACCGATATAACCGATACCAAATTCGATACTAAAGGAACACTGAACGGTTTTATAAAGCACAAACAATTTGGTGACTGGCAGTTGGATTTGTCTGTAAATTCGAAACGACTACTGGCATTGGATACAGTTGATCAGGAAGATGCGGCTTATTATGGGACAGCATTTATGAATGGCTCTGCAACGATTAAAGGACCAACAAATAATCTGATGATTAAGGTCGATGCCGAATCAGCTAAAGGCACTGACATTAAAATTCCGATTAATGATGCTGAAGCAGTTTCAGAAAACAAATACATTCACATTCTAACTCCGCAAGAAAAGAAACAGAAGAAAACGGATAAAGTCATTCAGAGCAGAAATTATAACGGACTTGAGTTAGAATTTAATTTCGAGATTACTGAGGTAGCTAATATTGAAGTAATCCTTAACAGGGAAAGTGGCCACGGGATGAGAGGAAAAGGAAACGGAACACTTTTATTCAGAATCAATACGCTCGGAAAATTTGAGATGTTTGGTGATTTCTTAGTGGTTTCAGGAGAATATAATTTTAAATATGGCGGCTTAATTGGAAAAGATTTTAAGGTAAAAAAAGGTGGATCTATTACCTGGGCTGGAGATCCGTTGGCGGCACAATTGAATCTTGAAGCAGTTTATGAGGTTCCGGGCGGTGCCAATCCTGCTCTTTTGATTAATAATGCCTCGTTTAACAAAAAAGTCAAAACTGAAGTGAT
>DBIH01000238.1 GCA_002296885.1 Flavobacterium sp. UBA807
AAAACAGGTTGAGCAATTACTTAAAGAAAAAGCAAAAGCTTTAAAAGGCGAATTGTCTGCAAAATTGCAGGATGTTAACGGAATCAAATTCCTTGCGACACAAGTCGATTTGAATGCTGAAAGCGCAAAAGACCTTGCTTATGAATTGGGGACTTTGGGAACCAATTTATTCCTCGTCTTGGCTACCGCCGATGAGGATAAACCAATGCTAAGCTGTTATATTTCCAAAGAATTGGTAGCAGAGAAAAACCTAAACGCCGGAACTGTGGTTCGTGAACTTGGAAAATATATTCAAGGCGGCGGAGGCGGACAGCCTTTCTTTGCAACAGCAGGAGGGAAGAATGTTGCCGGAATCAATGAAGCTTTGGAGAAAGCAGTTGATTTTGTGAAATAAATTCCAAAACAACAATAAATTAAAAGCCCTTCAATCATGGCATTGAAGGGCTTTTTTACGTCCATAATTCATAAAAAACTGCTAATCAACCGATTTTTTAACAGTATATCGAAATATTTTTGGGTTTAATATCTGCCTGTATACATTTGGATTGTATTGATAAAGCCCCAGCGAGTCAATACATTAAAACTACTAATGTACCATGAAAAAAATTTTTCAATTCTTCGCGATTTTATTCGTAGCAGCTTCATCGCTAACTTCCTGCACATCCGACAGCACAAATGCAACTTCTCCGGTTTTATTAAAAAAATTGCAGGCTAATGTAATGGGAGCTGACGAGCTTTATCTATTCTCCTATAACGGTACAAAGCTTAACAAAGTTTCCTATCAGATTAGTATGGGAAGTGTTACCAATGGATATTCAAAATTTATCTACTCAGGGAACCAGATTAGTGTGGTTAAGGATTATGAAAATAATGTAAATACGTATAACACCTATTTCATGTATAATGCTGAAGGCCAATTAATCGAAGTAAGCAAAGTGCAATCGGGAGTTGATCACGTTGAGAAAACTTTTTTTACCTATAATGCAGACAATACTGTTGATTCTGAGGATTACACAGGAACTGCTGACTCACAAGGGTATTTAACATATACTGAAAAATTCTATTTTGAAAATAATAAGCTAATCCGAAAAGACTATAGTTACGGTAGTGGTGGTTCTCAAATAAATTATACTTACGATACTGCCAACCATCCTTTGAAAAATGTTACCGGAATTGATGCCATAACATTGTATGTAAATTCATTTGAAGGTTCAAAATCGATAGCGCTTGGATTGAAAGGAATGTCAAATAATATCATAAAAGAGGTTTGGAATCCTGGTACTCCAGCCAGCGAGGAAGTAAATTTTGAGTCAACCTATAATGACGAAAATTATCCGGTTTCACTTTATACTACTCCGGATTCACCGGGGCCTTACAACTATCAATACGAATACAATCAATAAAAAGTCAAACAAAACTATTATTGAAAAAAACCCTTTCTACTGTCAAGGAAAGGGTTTTTTATTTTTTACGCTTGTCTGTCTACTGATGTCATAGGAGATATATAAACCTTTTCCTCTCTTAACTTTTCAGTTGCAAATCCCTACTCGGCTTGCACAAACGAATAAGCCAAAGCTATTTATATCATTATCAAAAAATAATTCCATAATGTAACGAACGTCATAGTATAGCAAAAAATACTGCCGCAAATTTGTACATTAAAAATATTCCATCATGAAAATAGAACAAATTTATACCGGCTGCCTTGCACACGGAGCATATTATATCAGCTCAAAAGATGAAGCCGCAATCATCGACCCATTACGCGAAACACAACCTTATATCGACCGTTTGGAAAAAGACGGAGTCCGGCTCAAATACATTTTTGAAACCCATTTCCACGCCGATTTTGTAAGTGGGCATTTAGACCTGAGCAAAAAAACCAAGGCGGCAATCGTTTACGGCCCAACGGCAAAACCCGAATTTGAAGCCATAGTCGCTGATGACAATCAGGTTTTTGAAATCGGTGACATCAAAATAAAAGTACTGCATACGCCCGGTCACACCATGGAAAGTTCCTGTTTTTTATTGATTGACGAAACCGGAAAAGAAACGGCTTTATTTAGTGGAGACACCTTGTTCCTGGGCGATGTCGGTCGCCCAGATTTGGCTCAGAAAGCTGCCGGGCTGACCATGGAAGAGCTTGCCGGTCTGCTTTACGAAAGCCTGTACAACAAAATTCTGCCGTTGCCCGATGATATAACTGTTTATCCGGCGCATGGTGCCGGTTCTGCCTGCGGAAAAAATATGATGAAAGAAACGGTGGACAGCCTTGGCAATCAAAAGAAAATAAACTATGCACTGAATCAGCCTAATAAAGAAGCATTCATCAAAGCAGTTACCGACGGATTATTGCCTCCGCCGGGTTACTTCGGAATGAACGTTGCCATGAACAAAAAAGGCTATGAAAGTTTTGATGAAGTACTGAAGAACGGAATGACAGCGCTCACAGCAGATGAGTTTGAAGCTGTTGCAGAAGCGACAGGCGCATTAATCTTAGATACACGGAATGACGCTGCTTTCGTTAGAGGCTTTATCCCCCAATCAATAAATATAGGGTTAAGCGGCGATTTTGCTCCTTGGGCCGGTGCCATGATTGTAGATGTTGCTCAGCCTATTTTGCTCGTTACCGACATCGGCAGAGAAGAAGAAGCCATAACCCGTCTGAGCCGCGTGGGATTCGATAAAGTATTGGGACATTTGGCAGGCGGTTTTAACGCATGGGAACTGGCAGGAAAGGAAACGGACACCGTAAACCGCATCACAGCAGAACAGTTCGCTTCCGAAGTAAAAATCGGCGAAAGCCAAATCATTGACGTTCGGAAAGAAAGCGAATACGCAGCCGAGCACGTTCAGGAAGCCTACAGCAAGCCATTGGCGTATATCAACAATTGGATTAAAGATATCAACCCACAGCAACATTTTTACCTGCATTGCGCCGGTGGCTACCGTAGTATGATAGCTGCCAGCATTTTATTGGCAAGAGGTTTTCGGAATTTTACTGAAGTGGCTGGCGGGTTTAATGCTATTGCTAAAACAGTTGTGCCCAAAACCAATTTCAAATGTCAGAGTAAATTAATTTAATAGGAGCTGTCCCGCCTTTGGCGGGTCGGGCTATGCGCTGCAATCTTTTTTGCCTGTGGCAAAAAAGGATTTCCGCTGCTATCCCTCAGCCAAAATAACTTTAATCGCAATATTATGTTAGGAATTTTAAAAAATCTGTTTGCACCTAAAGACAACAGCCAACTTAAAGAAGCTTTGAAGAACAGGCCATTTTTAGTAGACGTCCGAACCACTCAGGAGTTTTCGGGCGGCAGCCTTAAAGGAGCGGTAAACATTCCGCTGGACAGCATCCAAAACGAATTATCAAAATTCAAAAACAAAAATCATATCGTCGTTTTTTGTCAAAGCGGAATGCGGAGCAGTCAAGCAAAAAGAATCTTAGCAAAAAACGGATTTAAAAACGTTTTCGACGGAGGCTCCATATGGAATGTAAATCAATTAATTAACCAATAAATATAGTCATGAAAAAAAACATGGGTTCAGCAGATAAGGCAATTCGCCTGCTCATAGCAATTGTTATCGGTATTTTGTATTTCACAAACGTTATTTCAGGAACATTAGCAACGGTGCTAAGTATTTTAGCGATAGTTTTCGTGCTTACCTCATTCGTAAGCTTTTGCCCGTTATACCTGCCTTTGGGCATTAATACCTGCAAAAAGAAAAAATAACAAAATGCTAAAGCAACTTATTCCTTTTTACGTTCGCCAATCTGCTGGCGCCACATGGCGTAATACAAACCTTTTTCTTCCAACAAAGCTTCGTGCCTGCCCTGCTCGATAATATGGCCCTGTTCGAGGACAAATATCTTATCGGCATGCATCACAGTTGATAATCGATGTGCGATCAAAACAGTAATACGGTTTTTGTCCGAGATGTTTCTGATGGTCGCATTGATTTCTTCTTCGGTAATCGAATCTAAAGCTGAAGTGGCTTCGTCAAATATCAATAAGTTTGGATTTCTCAATATGGCACGCGCAATCGACAAACGCTGTTTTTCACCACCAGATACTTTTATTCCGCCTTCACCAATGGTTGAATTCAATCCATCTTCGGCACGGGCTAACAATTTGTCGCAGCTCGCTCTGTGCAATACATCTAATAATTCCTCGTCGGTAGCAGTTGGTTTTACAAACAATAAGTTTTCACGAATCGTTCCCGAAAATAACTGCGCATCCTGAGTCACAAATCCGAGTTGCTTTCTCAAATCAAGTAAATCTATTTTGGTTGAATCAATCGAGTTGTATTTCACATGACCGTTAGCCGGCGGATATAATCCCACTAAAAGTTTTACCAAAGTTGTTTTTCCGGCTCCCGATGGGCCAACAAATGCAACGGTTTCGCCTTGTTTAATGTCAAATGTAATATTTTCAACAGCCGGATGTTTGGCCGATTTGTGTTTGAAGCTGACATTGTCAAAATGCAAAGCCTGAATGGCTCCCACATGTTGGGCATCTTTTGGGCGGTATTCTTTTGGAGCATTCAGTAATTCCCTGAAATTCTCCATAGAAACCTTAGTTTCATTCAATGCAATGATAAAAGCACCTAACTCCTGCAATGGCCCGAAAATGAAAAATGTAAAGAACACCATTGTCAATAAATCACCAACAAGGATTTTACCGCCAAACAAGAAATAATAAAGCGTAAATACCACGCAGGTCCTTAAGAAATGAACGGTTGTTCCCTGAATAAAACTCAGGCTTCGAATAAAACGGATTTTCTGTAATTCTAATTGGAGGATTTTAAAGGTATTCAGGTTCAAACGCTTTTCTTCCTGATAGGTCAATCCCAAACTTTTTACCAACTCGATGTTTCGCAAACTTTCCGTAGTTGATCCGGCTAAGGCGTTGGTTTGTGTGACAATCTTTCGCGAAACGATTTTAATTTTTTTACCAAGATAAGAGCTTACCATTGCGATAATCGGCGCCGTAATCAAAAAGATAATTGAGATTCTGTAATCAATCCTCCCTACGTAAATAATCACAAAAATAAATCCGATGATCGTCTGGAATATCAATGAAATCGAAAGTGTAATCAGCTTCTCCGAATCGGAGCGTACTTTGGTCAGCTTGCTTAATGTCTCGCCACTTCGCTGGTCTTCGAATTCCTCATAAGGCAGGTCCAAAGATTTTTTGATTCCGTCCGTGTACATTTCGGCTCCGGTTCTCTGGATAACGATATTGGTAAAATAATCCTGGAAGTTCTTGGTAATCCTTGAAATCATCGCAGCGCCTAATGACAATCCGAGCCAGAAGCTGACCGCTTTAATGAAATTTAGTTCCTGTCCTTTGTATTTGGCAATGCCTACACCACAATCCTGCATCAGTTTACCGGTGATTACCGAGTCGGACAAACTAAAGCAGATGTTGATTGCCGCCATTAAAAGGGCAAAAAACAAAAGCAGTTTGTGTTTTTTGAGATAAGCGTATAATAGTTTCATGAAGTATAAAATTGGTGTAGCAAAAGTAGAAAATAAAAGTTCAGGCAATTGTTAACGGAATTATATTACTTTATGATTGTATAGACAGTTTTGTGTTTTTGAGCAAATCGTCACTTCGAGTGTCTCGTCATTTATGACGAGATGTATCGAGAAGCTTATAGAAAAATGTTCTCGATACATTTTGCTCATTTCATTACGCAAAACACTCGAACTGACGAAATTCAAAGTTTTAAAATTTATGTTTGAATGATTTTGTATTTTTGAAAAATGAATTTCACTACCAAAATTCCGATTTCCAAAGCAAATAACCCAATAAGCTATGATTCGAAAATAGTTTCATTAGGTTCGTGTTTTGCTGAAAATATGGGAGAGAAATTCAGCTATTTTAAATTCCAAAATACAGTCAATCCTTTTGGAATAATCTTCAATCCGGTTTCTATTGAGAATCTGGTTTCAAGGGTTGTCAATAAGCAGAAGTTTACCGAAGAGGATATCTTTTTCCACAACGATTTATGGCATTGCTTTGAAGTGCATTCGGAATTATCAAATCCAAATAAGGAAGTTTTTCTGAAAAATCTTAATCAACTTCTTGAATCAACAAATAACCAAGTAACCCAATCCACACATATTATAATTACCTATGGGACTTCCTGGGTTTACCAGAATAAAACATCGGGAAAGATTGTTGCCAATTGCCATAAAGTTCCGCAAAGCCAGTTTGAAAAAGACATTTTATCTATTGAAACTATTGAAAATTCCATTCGCAACACAATTGATTTAATTAGAAAGATAAATCCAAACTGTAGTTTCATTTTTACGGTATCACCGGTTCGTCACATCAAAGACGGGTTCGTCGAAAACCAACGCAGCAAGGCACATCTCATAGCGGCACTTCACACAACCATCAACCGACAATCAACAACCAAAAACTATTTTCCAAGCTACGAAATCATGATGGACGAACTTCGTGATTATCGTTTTTATGCCGAAGATATGCTGCATCCAAGCCCGACCGCAATAGATTATATCTGGAAGCTTTTTTTTGAAAATTATATTGCCGAAGAAAATCATTCTACAATGGAGGAAGTCTGCAATATTCAGAAATCACTTTTGCATCGGCCTTTCAATCCGGATTCGGAAAACCATCAGAAATTTTTAACTGCTCTGAATCAAAAGATTACAAAACTTCAGCAGCAATTTCCGTATTTCAAATTTTAACAATATACGGCAAATGCCGTATTTCTTTACGTAGGTTTTAGCCATAGGTTTGCTATGAAACTAACAACCTAAGATCATGAAAATTTTTAAAACTGCTTTAGCCATAACATTCTTTATGTTGTGTACTAATCATGCGTTTGCCCAAAGGCCTGTGCTCACCGATGAAGAAGAGGTTTCGGCAAATGTGACCAAGGAAATTGATGAGGTCTTCAAATCGGAAGATTTTACCAAAAAGAAAAACAAAAAATATGCTGATATCAAAGGGACCATGGTTGTTGATATTGGCGTAGTGCAAAACGGAAAGGT
>DBIH01000041.1 GCA_002296885.1 Flavobacterium sp. UBA807
GAAATTTCGCTGGCACATAATGGTGTTTTGTTTTTGGATGAGTTGCCCGAATTTAAAAGAGAGGTTCTCGAAGTGATGCGTCAGCCTTTAGAAGATAGAGAAGTTACTATTTCGAGAGCAAAATTTACAATTACTTACCCGTCATCATTTATGCTCGTGGCAAGTATGAACCCAAGTCCGGGTGGTTATTTCAACGACTCCGATTCACCAGTTAGTTCGTCAGCTGCCGAAATGCAGCGTTACCTGAGTAAGATATCGGGACCATTGTTAGACCGAATTGACATTCATATAGAAGTTACTCCGGTTGCTTTTGAAAAGCTGACAGAAACCCGTCCTGCAGAAAGCAGCAATGCTATCAGAAAACGTGTGACGCATGCAAGAGAAATTCAGTCGAAACGTTTTGAAGAAATAGCAGCCGTTCACTATAATGCTCAGATGAATACAAAACAAATCCGGCAATACTGTGCTTTGGATGAAACTTCATTACAGCTTTTAAAAACAGCAATGGAACGTTTGAATCTTTCAGCACGTGCTTATGACAGGATCTTAAAAGTAGCCAGAACGATAGCAGACTTGGAAGCTGTTGAACTTGTAAACTCCAATCATATTGCTGAGGCAATACAGTACAGAAGTTTAGATAGGGATGGCTGGTTGGGTTAATTCAACAGTGCCGAAAAAGTATCGCCTTGTTTAATATCGCCCGATGTATATCCCTTTTTAAACCAATACATTCTTTGTTCCGACGTTCCGTGAGTGAAAGTATCGGGCTGTACATCTCCGGTCATTTTACTTTGAATGGCATCATCACCAACAGCGTTTGCAGCGCTTAAAGCTTCTTCAATGTCACCCGGTTCCAGATATTTTTGGTTGTAATGTGCCCAGACTCCCGCATAAAAATCAGCCTGAAGTTCCAGGCAAACCGACAATTTATTAGCTTCTGCTTCGCTTCTTCCCCGTTGCAGCTGACGCACTTTGTCGGATGTTCCCATTAGATTTTGAACATGATGCCCAACTTCATGAGCAATGACATAAGCTGTAGCAAAATCACCACCTTCAGCACCAAAACGCGATTTTAATTCTTTCATGAATTCCAAATCGACATACACTTTATTATCACCGGGACAATAGAAAGGACCTGAGGCTGAGGTAGCATTACCACAGGCAGTTTCTACCGCATCTGAAAACAAAACCATTTTTGGGTCTTCATAAGTCATTCCGTTTTCCTGAAATATCTGCCCCCAGGTATCTTCAGTGTAAGCGAGTACGGTTTTGGCAAAATCGCCAATTTCCTTTTGTTCCTGGGTTAATTCTACCGGCTCACCCGATTGTTGTGCTTGCTGGCTTTGCTGATTTTGTATAGTGTCTACAAAAGGAGCGGCTTCTGGGAAAAATGCCTTTATCAAAAAGAACGCTATGGCAATAATTCCGCCACCGGCTACTACTTTTCCACCACCAGACATTCCTCTTCGGTCTTCTACGTTGTCACTTTGACGATTTCCTATCCATTTCATATTGATAAATTTTTAGTTATTTGTTATCCATTGGCTTACGATTTTAATCAGAAGCTCTTTGTCTATTGGTTTCGGAATGTAATCATTCATTCCATGTTCAATACATTTCTCTTTTTCACCAACAATCGTTCCTGCGGTTAGCGCAATAATTGGAATCTTTTCCGCTTTGGGTATTTTTCTGATTTCAACCGTTGAATCATAACCATTCATTATTGGCATTTGAATATCCATCAGAATTAAATCGGGCAGGAGTTCCTGAGTTTTTTCTAAAGCATCCTTTCCGTTTTCCAGTTCAAAAATCGTAGCGTTTGGAACAATTTGCTGTATCAGGGTCTTTGCCAGAAGCATGTTTATCTTATTATCTTCAACAATATAAATTATCTTTTTATCTTCAGTAACAATACTTTCTGATGCTAAAACTGTATTTGCAGCTTCTTTATTTTTTCCTGAATGCTGCTGGTTTGAATATTCAACTTCAAGTATAAAACTGAATTCACTTCCTCGTCCTCTTTCGCTTCCAAGATTCAGTTTGCTGTTCATTAAATTCAGTAACTGATTTGAAATGGAAAGACCAAGACCTGTTCCTCCAAATTTTTTGGTGGTTGAAGTATCTTCCTGTGAAAAGGCTTCAAATATTTTTTGCTGGTTTTTCTTTTTGATTCCGATTCCGGTATCTTTTACCATGAATTTCAATTTGATCTTAGTATCATTTATCAATTCAAAAACATTGACACTGACGTCAATTGTGCCTTTTTCGGTAAATTTTACAGCATTGCCCAGCAGGTTGACCAATACTTGTTTTAACCTGATATAATCAACCCAGATATATTTTGGAACGTTCTCATCAATACCAAGAATAATGTCAAGCTTTTTCAGATTTGCCTCGTATTTTGTCAAATCAACAACCTGATTTATAAGGTCGTTGATATTCGTTTTCTCGATATTGAGTTCTAATTTTCCGGATTCAATTTTAGAGAAATCCAGAATGTTATTGATAACTTCCATCAACGAATTTGCGGATTGGTTGATGGTTTCCATATATTTTCTTTGAATTTCTTCTAAGTTTGAATTCATTAAAAGTTCCGTAAATCCAATGATTCCATTTAACGGTGTCCTGATTTCATGGCTCATATTTGCCAAAAATTCTGATTTTGCTTTGTTGGCGGCTTCTGCATAATTCTTGGCTTTAATGGCTTCTTCTGCTTCAACACGGTTTGTAATATCAATAAAGATTCCTACGATATATTCTATTTTATCATCTTTAAAGATAGGTTCTCCAAATTCTTCCACCCATTTAAAATTCCCGGATTTAGTAATAATTCTGTAAATTAAATGAATCTTTGATTTGCTTTTAAACAATTCTGCAGCCTTGTTCTTTACGATTTCTATATCATCAGGATGAACCAAATCCATATAGAAAATTTTGCCTTGGAGAAAATTTTCTTTTGAATAGCCGGTCAATGTTTCTATTTCATCATTCAGGTATATTTTTGACCAACGGTCATCGTATTTTGAAAGGTGTACAGTTCCCGGGATATTACTTGCCAAAAGACGGAATTTCTCTTCGCTTTCCTTGATGATTGCCTCGTTAAGATTTCGTTCTATTGCATACGAGATGTTGTTTGCCAGCGTTTGAAGCGTGCTCACTTCGTCGGTTGTCCATTCTCTTTCGTTTTGTGTGACAACGAATACGATAAGACCATAGAATTCTTTTTTGACATAGATTGGCAGGAACAAAATGGATTTCGTTATTAGTGATTCGAAAAACTCACGGGTAACCTGATTCTTTATTTTACGTGTTATTGCAAAATAAGGTCTGTTCTCAAGCATGTCTTCCATCACATCGGTAACCTGCGAGTAGGGAACTTCCATAATCAATGGATTCAACTCTGACATTGCTTTTGTCTCTCCTGACCAGCGGTATTTTTGAATCAATGTTTTATTAGCGGCATTATTCTCAAAAAAAGACAAACGGTCAACCTGAATTACATGTCCAATCGTGCCTAATATTCCTTGGAAAATTTCATCGGTATTTTTTGATGTCAGGAACTTTTGCGTGTTTTTGTTGATTACTGTCAGGATTTCACTTTTGTAGGATAGTTTTTTGTCTGATTCTAAAAGCAATTGCGATTCGACGGCGATGGCAATCAAATCGGCAACAGAACGGGAAAAGTTAATATCTTCATTGTCCCATTCGGTCATTGTTTCAACTTTCTCAAAACATAAAATTCCAATGATTTCACCATTTATGAATATTGGCGTATCCAATAATGATTTGATATTGTTTTTCGGAAAATATTCATAACAAAGCTCCTGTGTCATTGGATTGTCATAAACATTGGAAGCCACAATCTGCATACCGGTTTCTATGTTTTTAAAATAGTTAGGATGCTTTTCTCTGTCGATGACAAAGTTTTTTTCAAAGCGGTCACTTTGCAGATAATAAATGCTTTCGCAGCGAATGCCATCTTTTAATGAAGTCCAATAACTGACGCGGTCAATGGAGCAGTTTGTACTGGCAATTTTGAGTATGTTTTTGAGTATTCCGCTGAAAGTGTCTTTGTTGGAATAACTTTGAGAGGTCAGTATTTTTAATGTTTCGTTGTGAATTCTGACTTTTTTGCTTCGGTTGTAATGTTCAATTTCCAGGCTTTTTATCAGCGTTATATCTCTTGCAATTGCCGAAAAACCTACAACTTCATCATTCTCATTTTTCTTTAAAGTTACCTTTTGGGAAACCCAAATTGAATCCTGATCTTTTTTAACGATTGGGAATACCAAATCATTGTATTCGTTGGATTCGCGTGGAATGTCCTTGTAAAAATCTACCACATAATCAACATAATCTTTACGGATAAATTTGAAGAAATGCTTGTCCACAATCTCATCTATCGGATAGCCAAGCGTTTTTTCGGTAAATTGATTTACGTATGTAATTTTTGAATCCAAATCGATTTCATAAATCAAATCGGCAGCCGATTCGATAAGGCTTCGGTATTGATTTTGAAGGTTTATCTGACTGGTTACATCCTGGCCAATACCGATTACGATGTCTTCAGAATATTTTTTGTCTTTCCACTGAATGTATTTGTAGTCGCCATTTTTGCATTTCAGTTTTCTGATATACAGCCTGTCATCAACGTAATCATTATGATAAGCCTCACCAATGAACTGATCATCTTCTGTTTTTTCCCAAAACCCAAAACCCAAAACTTCATCGACTTTATAACCTAAAATTTCTTCAATTGATTCACTGCAAAAAGAGACTTCTCCCTTTTTGTTAGTCGTCATGATCAGCGAATTTCCTTTGTTTAGAATGATGTTAGTAAAATCAAATTTGTTTTTTGTTTCTATCAATGCTAAATGCCTTGCACTGTGTATTGTTGTGATCAGTATGAATGTGCAGATTAAAATAATTGTCTGGTTGTGAGGTATCAATTCAAAACCGAAAGAGCTTACCAAAAGAAGTAATACCGTAATGACAAATAACCAATAATGCAGAATGTTTTTCAGGACAAAATAGGAGAGGAAGTAAATCACAATCAGGCTTACATACGATATCAGTTCGTTTCCACCAAAAAAGACATTGTAGACCAAAAAACCGAAATAGGTAAAATAACAGATTTTAAAAATTAGATTGATATGCTTTGCAAAAAAACTGGTTTTGGTGCACAACAGATAAAAAACTATCAACAACAGTCCAACCGATACATTTGGAATCAGAAAGCTATTAGCACGCACATGGAAAATCTCAAGAACTGATTCAACCAGTGGAATTGAAATCCCGAAAAAAAGCAGATATAACGAATACTGTTGTTCCTTTGGCTCAAATTCGGAACGATTTCTAAGGTTTAATTTATTTTTTAAGGAATTACTCGTAGCAAAATAAGCACCATAAAGCAGGAATAGCAATATAATGATGATTATTAAGTTGTTAGTATTTGAAAAAGTAAAAAAATCGTTCAAATTATTCCCTGATTTTGATTTTGTTTAGGTCTATCCAAAAATAACAATTTAACTAAGCCATCCCAGCATTTTCTTTAAAATTTTCAGCTTTCCGTTATAAGGTGCATAACGCAGGGGTATATCGAGCCAGTTTGCCTTTTTTACCAGGGCTTTTTTATGGGTAAATGTATCAAAGCTCATCCTGCCGTGATAAGCACCAATTCCGCTGTGACCGACACCTCCAAAGGGCAATCTCTTGTTGGAAAAATAAACAACAGTATCATTTATGCAGCCGCCACCAAACGAGTAATTCCGGATTATACTTTCGGCAAACGATTTGTTGTTACTGAAGACATACAGCGATAATGGTTTTTCATATCCGGAAATAATGACGTTTAAATCGGCTTCATTTTTAAAAGATAAAATCGGAAGAATTGGTCCGAAGATTTCTTCTTTCATTACGGCAGAATCCAGTTTTGGTTCATCAATCAATGTCGGCGCGATATAATAATTTTTACTGTCTATTTTTCCGCCGGAAATTATAGTTTCATTGTCGAGCATTTTTACCAATCGATTCCAGTTTTTTTCATTAATAATCCTTGGGAAATCGGGTGAAGCTTCAGGGTTTTCACCATAAGCAGCTTCAATTTCCTTCTTTAAAAAGTCAATAAAAAAAGGTTTTGCTTTTTCTGAAACCAATAAATAATCAGGAGCGATACAGGTTTGACCGGCATTAAGGAATTTGCCCCACACAATTCTTTTAGCCGCCAGTTTTAAATTGGCTGTTTCGTCAATAATGCACGGGTTTTTTCCGCCTAGTTCGAGCGTAACAGGAGTCAGGTTTTCGGCAGCAGCTTTGGCCACTATTTTTCCAACGGCAACACTTCCGGTAAAGAAAATATAATCCCAGCGTTGTGCTAATAATTTTTCGGCAACCTTGTAATCTCCTTCGATACATTCCACATGCGTTTTATCAAAAACTTCACTGATTATTTTGGAAACGATTTTCGAAGTATTTGGCGTGAGTTCAGAGGGTTTTACTACCACCTGATTCCCTGCAGCAACTGCTGCAATCAAAGGGCAAAATGCCAGTTGATAGGGGTAATTCCAGGGAGCGATAATCAATACCTTTCCATAAGGTTCTTTGTAGATATAATCTGTTGAAGGGAAATTTAAAAGCGAAGGCAAGACCATTTTTGGTCTTGCCCATGCATTGATGTTTTTAACGGTGTGTGATAATTCGGAAACAATATATTCAGTTTCACTTAAAACACTTTCAAATTCTGATTTTCTGAAGTCATCATTAAGTGCTTTTATAATTTCCTTTTCGTGCGACTGAACACTATTCAATAATTTTATCAGCGATTGTTTCCTGTAATTTATATCGGTTTTAAAAATCATGACTGGGCTAAATTGGTTTAGCAAGTTACGTTTTTAAGTATTAAGATTCAACTTTATTATTTATAAAAAAGCAAATCGGTAACCCAAATAAATATCACCCGATTTACCATTAGCCAACGTGGTAATAATTGAACTTGAGCCCAAGTAGAATCCGGCTAATCTGAAACCAAAACCAAGATTGGTTCCCGAAATATCGTTGAATGATAGCGGTAAATATGCTTCAAAAAAACCAAGGTTAACACGTGGTGTAATGCTAAAAATATTCGGAACCGTAATCTGATTATTTCCATCATCTTTGTTCAGCTTTTGCTGAAGATATGCCGTAACATAAATCTTCGGAATAATCTTAAAGTCTGCATAAGTGCAAAGCGATGTTGGCAGTTTCACTTTAAAATTCCGTTCTGTAGGTAATTCAGTCAGATAACCACTGTCTCTCAAAATCTGTTCAACTTCTCTTAGATTATCTACATTTTGAAACACGCTTAAATCCAATCCCTGCGGATTTTGTACATTTGGCTGAATGTTTAGTGTATAAGTTGTTGATGCATTATTATTGTCTTTATAAGTCATTCTTCCAATGTTCCTGATGGATAGACCAAAATTTACCTTATAACCACTTCCTGATTTCAATTGATAATTGACTCCAATATCACCCGAAAAACCATTCAAACCTCCAAAAATGGATTTACTGTAGTCGTTAAAATTTGAAAAGCTCTCAGCCAAATTACCCGAATAGGAAACGTTTAATATAGCAGGTGAATTTGTGGTAAGATAAGCACCTGAAGCATTTTCCGTAACTGTTCCATTTAATTTACTAAGCCCAAAATTGGAGTACGAACCCGGGAACAAAATTTTTAAAGTAGCTCCGGCGCTGAATCGGTGTTTGTCATTTTCAAAAATGGTCCTCGCTAACGAAAATCCAACTTCTCCGTAGGAAGTTCCGCTTAAGCGCTGATTGTTCGGATTGTTTAAAACTGTAGTATTCAAAACTAAATTGTCATTTGTAATCGCATTACCAATTGTTGGGTCAATGTCAACCATGTCGAATTTGGCATGAGCTGCTGTCGTTACAGCAAAGCCCCATTTGAGCCATTTGGTTGCGAATCCCGGCCCCATAATGGTTCCGTCGAAACGGGCATTTACAGGAGCGCTTCCGGTAAAGATTAATTGATCAAGATTATCTGAATTTAAATCGTTGAAACCAATTTTATTATTGGAAGCATTAAAGCTGATTCCGGCAATATTGACTTCAAACTTCTTGGAAAGATTGGCAAATTCAGCAGGATTGATGACGCCATTCAAAATTCCGACACGATTGGAAGTACTGATTCCGGAAAACTGGTCCTGGGCAAAAGCGCCAAAACCAATCAATAAACTGAAGGTTGCAATTATTTTTTTCATAGTAGGTATTCAATTAGGGTTAGAAACTAAAGGTAAATATATAATTTTTTAGCTTACAGGCACTTTTAATTTTAACAGAAAAAGTTCTATAATTCAAACCTTTATATTGAATTCCAAAGAGCGTCATTCGGAGTAGGCGCTATAATTTCTAATAATTCCTTAGAAACAGGATGAATGAATACCAATTTTCTGGCATGAAGATGAATGCCACCGTCAGGATTGCTTCGGTAAAAGCCGTATTTCAAATCGCCTTTTATAGGGCAACCAATTGCAGCCAATTGGGCTCTGATTTGATGATGCCTTCCGGTATGCAGATTGATTTCCAGTACGAAATAATTATCTAAAGTCTTAATGATTTTATAATCCAGGCTGGCTTTTTTGCTTTCGGGAATTTCTTTTAAATGTGCTTTGGAAGTATTATTCTTCTCATTTCTTTTCAGATAATGAACCAAATTGTCTTCGTCTTTAGGCGGTTTGTTTTTTACAACTGCCCAATAGGTTTTCTGTGTTTCGCGATTACTGAACATGGCATTTAGCCTTTCCAATGCTTTTGAAGTTCGGGCAAAAACTACAATTCCCGTTGTTGGTCGGTCAAGTCTGTGAACCACTCCCAAAAAAACTTCTCCGGGTTTATGGTATTTTTCCTTGATGTATTCCTTAACAACTTCCGACAATGGTTTATCTCCGGTTTTATCACCCTGAACAATATCACCAACGCGTTTGTTTACCACAACAATGTGATTGTCTTCGTGAAGGATTTGAAGGTTGTCTTTATGTGAGACTATCTTAGACATTTTAGACTTGCTTAGATTAGTTAGATTTTAATGTAGCACGAAATCGCGAAATCATTTTAATTATTTCGTTCAGTTGATTTGCTAATTGCTCTAAATCTACTTCAGTTATAAAGCCTAAATCAAAAGCTATCAAAAGCTGTGTTTCTATTTCATAAGCAGAACCAATGGCTATTTCTAAAAATCTTGAAAAATCCTTATCTGAATTTCTTGAAGAACCTTCGGCAATATTGGATGGGATAGAAACTGAAGCTCTTCTTAATTGATTGGTTAAACCAAACTTTTCCTCAGATGGGAACGATGATGTGATGCGATAGATTTCCGAGCAGAAACGTCGGCTCTTTTTCCAAATTTCCAACTCTTTAAATTGATGCATGCACAATTATATTCAAATTAAAATATAAATAACTAATCTAAGATGTCTAAGTAGTCTAAAAATCTAAATAAGTCTAATTAGTATTGTTCTTTGGTATTAGGAAAGTCTTTCGATTTCACATCGGCTACATAACTTCCAATTGCAGAGGTCATTTGCTCATATAAATTCAAATACCGTCTAAGGAACCTCGGGCTGAATTCGTTGTTCATTCCAAGCATATCGTGAATTACCAAAACCTGCCCGTCAACACCGCCACCGGCACCAATTCCGATTACCGGAATGGAAATCGTTTTGGCTACTTTTTCCGCCAGGCTTGCCGGAATTTTTTCCAGTACCAATGCAAAACAACCCAGTTTTTCCAACAATTGAGCATCTTCAAGCAATTGTGCTGCTTCGGCTTCTTCTTTGGCACGAACCGTATAGGTTCCGAATTTGTATATCGATTGCGGTGTCAAACCCAAATGCCCCATCACCGGAATTCCCGCTGCCAAAATACGTTTGATGCTTTCCTTGATTTCGCCACCACCTTCCAATTTTACAGCATGTCCGCCGCTTTCCTTCATGATTCGGATAGAGGAACGCAACGCTTCTTTTGGATCCGACTGATAACTTCCAAACGGCAAATCAACAACCACCAGCGCACGCTCAACAGCTCTCACAACACTCGATGCGTGATAAATCATCTGATCCAATGTAATCGGCAATGTTGTTTCGTGACCCGCCATAACATTACTGGCAGAATCACCTACCAAAATCACATCAACTCCCGCCGTATCTACAATTTTTGCCATGGTAAAATCATAGGCGGTAAGCATCGAAATCTTTTCGCCGTTGGCTTTCATGTCAAATAAGGACTTGGTCGTAATTCTTTTGTAATCTTTTTTCGCTGTAGACATAGTGTTCGTTTTGAAACACAAAAGTATTAAATCTATTTTTGATGCAACAAAAGTTAGGTGCTTAATCTGAAATTATGCTACTTTTGTCAAACTGATTAGGAGCCACACGCTCGGGCAAAGAATAAACCATTTTCCTGCTGTCCGGGTTACACGGTAACCGCTCCCATCAGGGCTAAAGAGCCAGCCTTTTGATTATTTTGAATTGCTTCGCCAATTCGCTGACGCTCGTGTTTAAATTATAAATTTTAAATGATTGTTTCGGATTTGATTTTACCATCAACCGACAACCATCAACTGACAACCATAGATATGCCTAAAATATTAATCATCGAAGACGAAGTATCCATCCGAAGGGTATTAACCAAAATCATTTCTGAAGAAAACGAAACCTATACCGTAGAAGAAGCCGAGGACGGGAAATTGGGTTTTGAGAAAATCAAAAACGAAGACTATGATTTGGTGCTTTGCGACATCAAAATGCCAAAAATGAACGGTGAAGAATTGTTGGAAGCTGTCAAGAAAATCAAGCCCGAAATTCCGATTGTGATGATTTCCGGTCACGGTGATCTGGAAACAGCCGTAAACACTATGCGTCTCGGAGCTTTCGATTATATTTCAAAACCACCCGACTTAAATCGATTGCTAAATACAGTAAGAAATGCTTTAGATAAAAAGCAATTAGTAGTTGAAAATAAAATACTTAAGAAAAAAGTATCTAAGAATTACGAAATCATAGGCGAAAGCGATGCTATCAATCAAATCAAACTAATGATAGATAAGGTTGCCTCAACCGACGCCAGAGTTTTGATTACCGGTCCAAATGGAACCGGAAAGGAATTGGTAGCCCATCAGTTGCATGAAAAAAGCGAGCGCGCGGCATCACCAATGATTGAGGTAAACTGTGCCGCCATTCCTTCGGAACTGATCGAAAGCGAATTATTCGGACATGTGAAAGGAGCCTTTACCTCAGCAGTAAAAGACAGAGCCGGAAAATTCGAAGCTGCCGATGGTGGAACCATTTTCCTCGATGAAATCGGAGATATGAGCCTTTCGGCGCAGGCCAAAGTATTGCGTGCATTGCAGGAAAACTTGATTCAACGTGTAGGTGCTGATAAAGACATAAAAATCAACGTTCGGGTAGTTGCTGCAACAAACAAAGATTTAAAAAAGGAAATTGCCGAAGGGAGATTTAGGGAGGATTTGTATCACAGGCTTGCGGTAATCCTAATCAAAGTACCTTCTTTAAACGACAGAAGAAGTGATATTCCGTTGCTGATTGAGCACTTTGCCAACAAGATTGCCGAAGAACACGGAAACGTAGCTAAAACATTCTCAAAAGAAGCCATTAAATTATTGCAGGAATACGATTGGACCGGAAATATACGTGAACTCCGCAATGTGGTTGAACGCTTGATAATCCTGGGCGGAAATGAAATTTCAGAAACAGATGTAAAATTATTTGCAAGTAAATAATAGCGTTAGCGATTGAAGCAAGTGCCGTGCACTGCGGAAAGCGCGACCGCCTTGGCGGGAACGCCCAAAATAAAAAAATGAATCTAAAAAAAATAAATCCAAATCTGCAGAAAGCACTCGTTGAAAACGGATTAACCGAAGCCAACGAAATGCAGCAGGAGACTTTTTCTACCATTAAGAGTGGGGCAGATGTGGTTATTCAATCGAGCGAAGGAAACGGAAAAACCACAACTATTGTTTTAAACGTAATCCAGAAATTGGAAAAATCGGTTGGCGAAAGTACCAGGGCTTTGATTATTGTCGAAAACAAAGAAAAGGTTATTGAGATGGAAGAACTGTTTCTGAAATACGGAGCGTATACCGATTTGAGCATTCTTGGCGTTCACGATAAAGGCGATATTGATTACGATAAAAATGTAGTTTCGATGGGATTGGATATCCTGATTGGAACACCAAATAAAATAAACGCAATGTTCTCTTCTGCAGGATTTAACAGTAACACAATTAAACTTATGGTTGTTGATGATGCTGATGTGTTATTCCGAAACAGAATGGACGCAATTGTCCATCGATTATCAAACAGTATCGAAAAAACACAATATCTTTTCTTCTGCTCGCAAATTACAGAAAGAGTAGAGTCGTTGGCAGATAAAATCATGATTGAACCGCTGTTTTTCGAAATAGACGCTGAATAATTCGTAATTCATAATTTCTAATTCCTAATTAATTAAAATGGGACTAATAAAAATATTTTCAGGAGAAGAAATTCTGGCTGTGACTTTAAAGGAAAAGCTTGAAGAAGCAGCTGTTAATGTTGTCATCCGCAACAATAATCAGGCAAATGTTCTGCCAAGTATTCAAACAGCTAAAGCTGTAGAACTGTTTATTCAGGAAGTCGATTACGGAAAAGCACATCCTGTGATCGAAGCGTTTAGGATGAGTCTATGATAAAAAAAATCCTCAGGACATGGCCGTTGTTTTTGTTCATACTGCTTTTGGACAGGTTTTTCTTTTTGCCGGGAAGAATGGATGGAACATGGCAGTACGATGAAGGAGCATATATTGAAACGCCAATTAACTTTAGTAACATCGAAATCAAGAATAATTTTGAAGTTCGCATACATCGGGATAAAAAATCGGAAATGTTTTATCTGCTCGGATGTTATTTTGGGAGATTGTATTTGCTGAATGAAGCGGAACTTAATTATACAAAGCTTATTGAATTTAAGGAAATGGAGTTCATTGATTAACTTCTGAAAATCTTCAGCTTACTTACCAAAACCGTTATAAATACTCCCAAAACTCCTATGATTGCAAAGGAGTATTTCAGACTTGTCATTTC
>DBIH01000140.1 GCA_002296885.1 Flavobacterium sp. UBA807
AATGATACACTGACCAATATTGTCCTGAACGATTGGATGAATGGTTATTCTTCTAAAAACACGCCTATGGCGGCTCGGTTTTCAGATGAATTTGAACGCAGTTTTCATTTGGCAAAAGAAAAAGAACGCGGCAGGACCAGTGATATTAAAGTTGGCGATTATACCTGGGAAAGAGACAAAAATCATCCCGATGTGATTCAGATTAGACTCAGAGAAAGGCTTTTGCCAAATCAGAAAATAACCATTCCGTTAAGCTATACTGTGAAAATTCCAAGTGATAAATTTACCAAATACGGCTATGGAGAAAACGGAAAAATATATCTCAAAAATTGCTTCCTTATTCCGGCGCGATATGATAATTATGGTTTTGCCAAATACGACAACTTAAATTTAGATGATTGTGCCAATGGGCTTTCGGATTATGAAATTGAAATCAGTATTCCTCAGAAACTTGATTTGTTTTCAGATTTGAACGAAGTGGAGAAAGTAACAGAAAATGGACTCAATGTGTATCATCTTTCTGGAAAAAACCGTCTGGATTTAAATCTTTTTCTCGATGACAAAAAAGAATTTCAGGTCTATAAAAATGGAAATATTGAAGTGGTTTCGGATTTAAATGACACGCGTCTGAACGATATTCAAAGAGCCATTGTTGTTGACAGGATTATAAGTTATGTTGCAGAAAATCTTGGTAAATTTCCAAACGAAAAAATAACCGTCTCCCAAACCGATTACGACCGGAATCCCTTTTATGGGCTGAACCAGTTGCCGCTTTTTATCAGTCCGTTTTCGGATGAATTTTTATATGAAATCAAGTTTTTAAAAACCTATACCAACAATTATATACACAGCACATTGCGGCTTGACCCGAGAAGAGACAATTGGATTTTTGATGCCATTCAGGTGTATGTGATGATGAAATACATTCAGGAATTCCATCCCGACAGCAAGATGATGGGAAGCGTTGCGAGATTAAAACTGCTCAGAGGTTACAATCTGGTTTCCTTAGATTTTAATGGACAATACAGCTATTTATACATGCTGATGGCGCGAAAGAATTTGGACCAGCCTTTGGGCGATCCAAAAAATACATTGATAAAATTCAACGAAAAAATCGCTTCGAAATACAGAGCCGGATTAAGTTTGAGGTATTTAGACAGCTATCTTGAAAACGATGTTGTACCCAAAAGCGTCCTGCAATTCCTTGCTTTAAACAAAAATCAGCAAACCAACCGCAAGGATTTTGAAAACATTTTAACCGCAAATTCGCCAAAAAAAATCAATTGGTTTTTTGACAAAATCATCGATTCGCGTGACATTATCGATTTCAAATTTGATAAAGTTACCAAAACCAAGGACAGCATAAGTTTTTCAATTAAAAACAAAACCGGAACCAATGTCCCAATCTCTGTTTATGGCGTGAAGGATAAAAACTATGTTTTCAAAAAATGGTATGATACTATTGTTCCCGACAGTATTTATACGATTCCGAGAAATGATGCCGAAAAAATCGTAATCAATTATAAAAATGAAGTTCCCGAATTTAATCTTCGAAACAACTGGCGTTCGTTGCGCGGTGTGCATTTTAACAATCGTCCGATAAAATTCAATTTCATGAAGGATTTAGAAAATCCATATTACAATCAGATTTTGTATGTTCCGACGCTTGAGTACAATCTTTATGACGGATTTTTACCGGGAATGCGGATTCACAATAAAACCATTCTGGATAAACCTTTCATTTTCGATTTAAACCCAACTATTTCTACCAAAGCACAGAGCCTCTCCGGAAAAGGATTCTTATACTACAATCAGTTCAACCGTAACAGCAATTTATATTTGATTCGTTACATGATGAGTGGTCAATACCTGCATTATGCTCCTGATGCATACTACACGAAACTGGCACCGTCTGTCTTTTTCCACATCAGGCCAGACGATTTCAGGGATAACCGAAAACAATTGTTTATTGCCAAAGAAATTGTTGTGAGCAAGGAAAAATCTGCTTTTACAGTCGCAGATAAGAGTGAAAATTACGCAGTTTTTAATGTCAAATATTACAATACAAAAACCGAAGCTACCAACCATATTTCGTTTATGGGTGATTTTCAGTACGCGCATAATTTTGGAAAACTGGCGGGAGAAATCCAGTATCGAAAGCTATTTGACGACAATCATTCTTTGAATCTTCGTCTGTTTGCCGGCACATTTTTACATAATAAAACCGAATCCAATTATTTTGATTTTGGTTTAGACCGTCCAACCGATTATCTTTTTGAAAGCGACTATTTGGGACGTTCCGAAACATCGGGCATTTTCAGTCAGCAATCTATTGTAACTGATGGTTTTTTCAAATCGATGCTCGAGACCAGAACCGCTAACCGATGGATGACAACTGTGAATGCAGGTTACAGCATCTGGAACTGGATTGAAGCTTATGGAGATATTGGTTTTATCAAAAACTCTGGCATTGCACCAAAATTTGTTTACGACAGCGGAATCCGCCTGAATCTGGTTACTGATTACTTCGAATTGTATTTCCCTGTTTATTCCGGAAATGGTTGGGAAGTCGGTCAGAAAAATTACGGAGAAAGAATACGATTTATCGTAGCTTTCAGGCCCGAAACACTGCTCACACTTTTCACCAGAAAATGGTTTTAAAATGAAATGAAACCAAACTTATTTTAAATATTTCTTTGAATATTTTAATTTACGTTAAATAATTTTCAATACAACTTCAATTTTCGACCAATAAATTACAGATGCTCTAAATTATATTTTCTTCCGAAGATATACATTGTTAGCAGTTTTTATTTAAATTTGTTACTTCATGAAATAATTTACCACTATGTCAGAGGCTACATCTAAAACCGAAATTACATTTGAAGATTTCAAACAGGAAGTTTTAAATGATTATAAAATTGCTACAGTTAGCAGGGAATGTAGTCTTCTTGGACGAAAGGAAGTACTGACCGGAAAAGCTAAATTCGGGATTTTCGGTGACGGAAAAGAAGTGCCGCAATTGGCTATGGCGAAGGCATTCCAAAATGGTGATTTCCGTTCGGGATATTATCGCGACCAGACCTTTATGATGGCAATTGGTCATTTATCAATCCAACAATTCTTCGCCGGCTTGTATGGACATTCCGATTTGGATCATGATCCAATGAGTGCCGGACGCCAAATGGGTGGTCATTTTACCACACACTCAATTGATGAAAACGGCAATTGGAAAAACTTAACACAACAAAAAAATTCAAGTGCCGATATTTCTCCAACAGCCGGGCAAATGCCACGTTTGTTAGGATTAGCTCAGGCATCAAAAATATACAGAAACGTCCGTGGATTGGAAAACTTCTCAAACTTCTCGGATCAGGGAAATGAAGTTGCCTGGGGAACCATTGGCAATGCCTCCACTTCGGAAGGATTATTTTTTGAAACCATCAATGCTGCCGGAGTTTTACAGGTTCCAATGGTAATCAGTGTTTGGGATGACGAATACGGAATTTCAGTACACGCACGTCATCAAACTACAAAAGAAAGCATCTCTGAAATCCTGAAAGGTTTTCAGCGTGACGAAAATACTAAAGGCTACGAAATCCTTACCGTCAAAGGCTGGGATTATCCGGCTTTGGTTGCTACGTATGAGAAAGCTGCCGAGATTGCCCGTGAAGAACATGTTCCGGTTTTGATTCATGTTCAGGAACTGACACAACCGCAAGGACATTCAACTTCCGGGTCGCATGAGCGCTATAAAAATGCTGAACGTTTGGCTTGGGAAGCCGAATTTGACTGTGTTGCCCAAATGAGAAGCTGGCTGCTTCAAAACGATTTGGCTACGACCGAAGAACTGGAAGAAATCGAAGCCAATTCTAAGAAAGAAGTTTTAGAAGGCAAAAAAGCAGCATGGGCTGCATTCGTAGCTCCAATGAAAGAAGAACAGGCAGAATTAGTTTCAGTATTAAATTCGATTGCGGCATCAAGCAATAAGAAAGCTTTTATTGAAAAAGAAGCTGCTGATTTAGCTTCAATAAAAGAACCTATCCGTAAAGAAATATTATCAACAGCGCGCAAAGTTTTGCGAATGGTTATCAATGAAAACGGGCAACAAATACTGGCAAATTGGATAACAAATTATATTGATAAAATCCAGCCAAAATTCAGTTCGCATTTATTTTCACAATCCGATAAAAATGTGTTCAATGCCACTCAGATTGCCGCAACTTATGATGACTTAGCAGAAGAAGTTGATGCGCGTTTGATTTTGCGCGACAACTTTGACGCCATCTTTTCAAAATATCCTGAAGCTTTGGTTTTTGGTGAAGATGCCGGAAACATTGGCGATGTAAATCAGGGTTTGGAAGGTATGCAGGAAAAATACGGAGAACTCCGTGTGGCTGATGCCGGAATCCGTGAAGCGACTATTCTTGGTCAGGGAATCGGAATGGCAATGCGTGGTTTGAGACCAATTGCTGAAATCCAATATTTAGATTATTTATTATATGCCATTCAAATCATGAGCGATGATTTGGC